>CAZLWX010000029.1:0-6214 GCA_964563295.1 uncultured Roseivirgaceae bacterium
ACCGGCGGAAAAAATCGACTTCGTAGACAATGCGGAAACTAACAGGGAAAAACCGCTACTCGACGCCCGTGAACAAACATGGGAAACCATCGACCAGGCAGTGAACATTTATGCCTTTGTCGAGCCTAACCCCATCGACTTCTCCTATGTTCCTTTCGGGACTGCGGGTCATATTCTACTGGCGGTATACGAAGAAATGTTTATCGTTGGCGCATCCGATCCTGCAACAGGGGCTTACAACCTCGTTATCCCTGCCGGTGTCAATGGCAATAATGTCACAATGACTTTCGAAGAATTCGCCGGCACGGAGCAGTATATCAGAGCCACCAATCTCAATACTGCTACGACACAAACCACAGTCACGTTGCGTGAAAGGGAGGTTGTGTTCACTGCCCTTTACAGCTATATCAGCAATGTGCCCCATTTTCCAGGAACGTTCGGACCAGGATATTACAATTTTGATGACGAGAACGTAAACCGGTTCACCACGTCCATCAGCGAAAACAGAGCACGAAACGTAAATGTCTTCTTCGGGGCGCGAACGCGTGACGAATAAGAACGAATGACCCCACCACTAGCCGCCCCTGTCCGGGGCGGCTTTTTCTTGCGTCCACCTCATGATGTCATGGCGGTCTGCGATAATTCGGTTATATTCGATGGAGGAATGGTCGCCTGAATGAAAATCGCCCTGTTCGATACATGATCGCTACTCGCCTTATCCGGGAGCTCGTGGATATGACAAACGAAGGCGATATGGGCCAATAGACTTTAATCCGAACTGGTGCGATGGATTACGGCCACAATGGGGCGGCGATGGAAGGCAACACAAAAACTTATTATTGCAATGATGGTTACCCGGGCGCTGACTTTAATGACTTGGTATTCAGAATAACTTTCGGCAGCGCCGCCTAGGGCTCCCTTTTCGAAAACGCTGCCTTGAACGCCTGGGCTAACTCGTCACCGGCTTTTTTCAAGCTCGCTTCAACTTCCCGCCACCGCTCCTTGCTCTCGGCCTCCTTCTTTAACTTTTCCGCCGCCTGCTTAAGCTCTTCGTATTTTTCCTGGAATTCTTTCCTGAGCTTTTCGCCGGCTTCATCAAGTTCAGACATGAATTTATCTGCTTTCTTTCCAAAATTCTCAAAAGCTTTCTCGGATTTACCTTCTTGCTGATTGCTCATAGTTGAGTTTTGCGATGGTATGAAATTAGATATGTTTTCGGGGAATAACAAAGCGGCAGACCAATGAGTTCGGACGAGGATCCCATCGAGCGCATCAAAACCCTTCTCGAAAACAAATCTACCGCAAAACAGGCCACATACAGGCATGTTCGTCACGCCTTTTCAATTTGCTCGAACGAGTCCAAAAGAGTCGTCGATGAACTGGCAAAACGGGCGCATCCCCACGACTCCGAGGTTACAGTCGAGTTCAACACCATCAGCGAACATGAATTCGACGTCAAACTCGCCGCGGATATGCTGATCTTCGTCCTGCATACCAACATCGTCACCTTCGAGGAAACTCATCCGATAATGGCTGAGGAATACGTACGAAATAGCGAGGTCAATCGTTATTTTGGACAGATCATGATCTATAATTTCATGTCCGACTCCCTCCGGTTTAACCGCACTTCCGACCCGGGCTACCTGCTGGCGCGACTGATGATCAATCATGAGAATCGCTTTTTTGTTGAAGGGGAGAAAGAATTGGCCGAATACAATAAGATATCCGAAGAACCGATTACGGATGACTGTCTCAGGAAGATTGTCCGGACGGTGCTTCGCATGGCAATTGAAAATGACCTGGTCGCGCCACCCTATACACAGGTGAAGTCGATTACGCTGAATCAGAAAAGGGAACATTCGCCGGAACTCGGCGGAGGCCAAAAAATCGGCTTCCGCATGAGTTATGAAAATAATACGGAAGGTTGAGGTTTTTTTATATTTTTACCCCCAACCTTAATGAAAGGCATGAAATACAGATTCTATTTTCTGCTGCTGCTCGCGAGCATACTGTTCATTGCCGATGGGTGTGCGTCATCAAGGTCTAAACACAGGAAACTGAAACCCGGGAAGCCCATTCCCTGTCCGTTAAAGGATTGTTGATGGCACTGAAAAAGATCGTAATAGCCATCGACGGTTATTCGGCTTGCGGGAAAAGTACAACCGCCAAGCATGTTGCCGCAGCCCTTGGTTATCGCTACATCGACACGGGCGCCATGTACAGAGCGGTGACGCTTTTTTTCATCGACAACCACATCACGCTTACCAATACAACAGAAATCGAAAAAGGTCTTTCGCAGATCAATATCTCTTTCCGCGTCAACGCAAGGAATGTGTCCGAGACGTTTTTGAACGGGCGGAATGCTGAATACGACATCAGGTCTATGCGGGTTTCGGAAAACGTCAGTCAGGTTGCCGCCATCCGCGAAGTGCGCGCCGCCATGGTCGAGCAACAACGCAAGATGGGAAAGGAAAAAGCCGTTGTCATGGACGGCCGCGACATCGGGACCGTCGTATTCCCTGACGCCGAACTCAAACTTTTTATGACCGCAGATCTGCTGATCCGCGCCTTCCGCAGGCAGCGAGAACTGTTGGCCAAAGATCAATTGGTCGACCTCGACGAAGTGATCGACAACATCATCCAACGCGATAAGATCGACACCACTCGTAGCGAGAGCCCACTGCGGCAAGCCGATGACGCCATCGTGATCGACACGTCGTGCATCACCATCGACGAACAGGTGGATGAAGTTATCAGACTGGCGATGTCGAGGGTGCTGTCGGCTGGTTAGGTTCCAGGTTACAAGTTGCATGCCCTCACCTGTAGTCAAGTTTGAGGTTTGTAGTCGTTTGTAGTTTGTATTTTCTGGTTCCGCATTCCGTTGTGCTGATGTTGACCTTTATTCTTTAGCCTTTGACCTTTGGCCTTTGACCTTTGACCTTTGGCTTTGACCTTTGGCCTTTGACCCTTGGCCTTTGGCCTTTGACCTTTGACCTTTGACCTTTGGCCTTTGATATTTGGCCTTTGATATTTGGTTCTTGGAATTTAATTGGAATTTCGTGATTGGATTGGGGGCCTCACGGTACTACCTTTGACCCCATGAAATCTCTCGCTGGCCGCTTCCTCCGTTATTTCTTCAGCGGCACCCTGTTCATTGTTCCATTATTAGCCACCGCCTACTTTATCTTCCTCTCCTTCCAATGGCTGGACAACCGGTTGAACCTTCCATACCCGGGACTGGGCTTTCTTATTATTGTTGTGGTGATCACCTTAATTGGTTACTTGTCGACAAACTATGTTTTTCAAACCATCGGCCACTGGTTTGACCGCGGCATGAACAGGATTCCGTTGGTCAAGATGATCTACTCAACGGTAAAGGACCTGCTCAACGCCTTTGTCGGCGACAAAAAGAAATTCAACAGACCGGTGCTCGTGCGCATCAACAAGGAAAACAATCTTTATCAACTGGGATTTATTACACAAGCTGATCTTTCCGCCCTGGACCTCAATGACATGGTCGTGGTGTACTTCCCGCACTCGTACGCCTTTTCAGGAATTCATTATTTTGTCCACAAAGACAACGTCAAGCCGCTCGATATCTCAGGCCCGACCGCAATGAAGTTCATCGTCTCGGGCGGAGTGAGCGGCCAACTGAATCAGTGAATAGCTCCTGAACCGATGAGTTCATCACCGTCATACCACGCGGCAAACTGACCCGGCGTAATACTCTTCTGTGCTTTTTTAAAGATAATATAGAGTCCTTCGCTCTTTTGAAAGAGCGTGCAAGTCTCTAACGGCTGGCGGTAGCGAATCCGGGCTCGATATTCACGGCTTTCGCCCGTCTCCAGTCGTACATCGGACCGAACCCAATGGACATCATCGGCAGGAATGAAAAGTCCGCGGCGGTATAGTCCAGGGTGATCTTCACCCATGCCGGTATAGATAATATTCTGTTCCGTGTCGGTGCCGATCACGAACTGAGGTTTTTCATGTCCGCCTAGGTTTAATCCTCTGCGTTGGCCGACGGTATAGTAGTGAGCGCCGTTATGTTCGCCGATCTCGCGACCAATAGAGGGCTCCAACTTGTAGGGCGATGAAAGTGCTACGAGATCGTCGTCTGCGAATCCGTTTGCGAAAGCTTCCGCAGTCGCGGGCACTTCGATGACAATACCCTTTCGGGCTTCCAGCCGTTGTTGGAGGAAATCCGGTAAGTGCACCTTGCCTACGAAACACAGTCCTTGTGAATCTTTCTTGTCGGCAGTTACCAGTCCAATTTTTTTGGCAATTGCCCTGACTTCCGATTTCAATAGTTCACCAACCGGAAACAGGGTGCGCGCAAGTTGCTGCTGTGTGAGTTGACAGAGAAAGTAGCTTTGGTCTTTATTCCTGTCCAGTCCGCTCAACAGCCGGTAAACAGTTTTTCCTCCGATTTCCACTTCGCCTTTGCGAGCGTAGTGTCCGGTCGCAACGAAGTCAGCGCCGAGTTTTAATGCAGCGTTCAAAAAGATGTCGAACTTGATCTCGCGATTGCACAGCACGTCCGGGTTCGGAGTGCGTCCTTTCTGGTACTCAGCAAACATGTAATCGACGATGCGGGTTCGGTATTCGGCGCTGAGGTCAATGGCCTGAAAAGGAATTCCCAGGTGCTGAGCCACGATCATGGCGTCGTTGCTGTCGTCCAGCCAGGGGCATTCGTTGCTGATCGTAACTGAGTCATCATGCCAGTTCTTCATGAACATGCCGATAACTTCATACCCCTCTTGCTGCAAGAGGTATGCTGCTACACTTGAATCGACACCGCCTGAAAGGCCTACAACCACCCTTTTCATATTGTAGTCCGGATAAACAATCCAGGATTAAATGGGTTCCTTCAGAAGTTCGTTTATTACCCGGTTGAACTCTTCTTTAAACCGTTCGTGGTACTCGCCGGTTCCCGGGCCGGCAAATCCCGTGTGAATCTTCTTCACCATGCCGTCGCGACCTACAAAGATAGTAGTTGGGAAGGCAACCACCGCATTGAGCTGAGGAAGGCTGAGGGAGGCGGCGGCCTTATCGCTGGTTCCTGCAATTACGTAGTCGTACGGGACATCGAGTTTCTCCTTCATTTTCAGCACCCGTCCCCGGGCGTAGTCGAAATCGGCCTTGCGTTCAAAGGCTAATGCCAGGATTTCCACCGGCCGATGCCGGTTCGCGCGGTACCAGTCGGCGAGAAATCGGGTCTCGTCCATGCAGTTCGGGCACCACGATCCCGTCAGCTGTAAAATCACCACCTTGTTGTGAAAGCGTTCATCAGACAAGCTCACTGGATTCCCATTCAGATCCGGGAAGCTGAAGGACAATCGTCCGTCGCCTTTTTGAAGGAACGTCAGCGATTCAGAGGGTGGCAATTTCGGATCGTCTGTCCTGGTAGCCAACCACTGTTGCTTCCAGGTTTTGCCGGAGTAATATTCTCCCGACAACGTCCCTTTACCGGACTTCGTGGCGCTAAATAAATATGAGTGGTTTCCGTCAAAGGTGCTCAACCGGAGCATACCATTCGAGACGTTACCCTGGAGATAACGATAGTCGCCGGTCGGCGTCAGAAAGGTTCCGGTCACGCTGTCTCCTTGTTGATTGAAAACTCCGACGGCCTCGGTAGTGTCGACATCATTGAAGAAGGTGACCTGGTATTTTCCATTGAAATCCGGAATTGGTACAGCGGGATCGCCCTTTTCAAACCGGAATCCCTGGCCCCACTGCGCACGGAAGGGAATGCGATAGTCTTTTTCATAATTCTTTATGAATTCTCCGCGCATGGAATCTCCTTCGATCGTCCCGGCGATCGTGGCATCAAAGATATGAAGCGTGATGTTGAAGGAATCGCCGTCCACCCGGACTTCATCCAGTAGCAAGCGCTCCTGGGCGTTCATCAGGTGAATGCGGTACGCGCCTGCACTGTCTCGCTCAACGTCGAAGTTAAAGGGCAGCTCCTGGCCCTGAATCTCGATTGCCGCCCGCCAGATTCCGGTTTTTAGTTGGTCCACCGATTCGCGCTCGGGGCTGCAACTTTTGACGAGCAGAGCGATCAAGATGAGAAAGAATGTTCTTGCAGACATTATTGATTCCTAATTCCTCTTTTCGACTGTTTGTTACACAAAATCTGTGCGGTGGCTCCCTTTAGGGACGCAAGGGCGTGCGCCGGAAAAAAAAACACCAGTCGTCTAATTCCCGCCCG
>CAZLWX010000029.1:6314-36956 GCA_964563295.1 uncultured Roseivirgaceae bacterium
AGTCCCGATAGCTATCGGGATCGGGACCAACGCCCAATACCCAATCGCCAAACAGACCCACAATTTATAAGCTACCAACACAAAATTGCCCGAAATGATTTTACAAATTGCCGGCCGTTATAGATTTTCCGAAATGTCCCAATTCAAAGGAATGCGCGTGCTCGAACTGGCGTCCGTGCTGGCCGGGCCCAGTGTAGGGCAGTTCTTCGCCGAGCTCGGCGCTGAAGTGATCAAGGTTGAAAATATTCACGGTGGTGGCGATGTAACGCGAAGTTGGAAATCAGCGGGTGAAGAATCCGATGACCGGTCAGCATACTTCTGCTCGGTCAATTGGGGCAAGAGGTCAATCGCCATCGACCTGGCTGCTGCCAAAGGCCGGGAAATCGTGCATGCGCTGGCCCAAAAATCTGATATCGTTGTTGCGAGCTACAAGCCCGGCGACGCGGAAAGACTGGGCGTAGATTACAAAACGTTGTCGTCGTTGAACAAGGAATTAGTTTACGGCCAGATCAACGGGTACGGCTCGGAGAACCCGCGGGTGGGATACGATGCCGTCATTCAGGCGGAGTCAGGATTCATGTCCTTGAATGGTCTTCCAGGAGGTCCACCGCTCAAAATGCCGGTGGCGCTGATAGACGTGCTGGCCGCTCATCAGCTCAAGGAAGGCATCCTGCTCGCTCTTCTCGAAAAGACTTCGACCGGACGCGGTAAATTGGTGGAGGTGTCTTTGCTGCAGACTGCCGTCTCTTCGTTGGTTAATCAGGCTAGCAACTGGCTGGTCGGTAATGTTTTACCCGCGAAACAGGGTTCGCAACATCCCAATATTGCCCCTTACGGGGAGACGTTTACGACTGCTGACGGAAAGCAACTGCTGCTCGCGGTAGGTACCGACAATCAATTCACACGGTTATGCAAACTGCTCGGAAATGAAGCACTTGCCTTTGATTTGAGATTTTCATCAAATCAGGGTCGCGTCTCCAATCGCGATGCGCTTTGCGACGAATTAAGAAACCTTTTTTTGATGCATGAAGCGGCGAATTTGGTTCCGGCATTGCACCGGGAAAACATCCCGGCGGGCCTGATATTGAATGTCAAAGAGGCCCTGGACGCCAAAGAGGCGGGCGAAATACTCATTAATTCCGGATCGCATCGCGGTCTTCGGACGTATGTCGGCCATCCCATTCCAGCTGGTTCGGAATTGTCGCGGCCCCCGCGCTATGGTGAGCACACCAGGCAGATTCTGATCGAAACACTGGATTTTTCATCCGAATCAGTGGATTTTCTATTTGCAAATCGTTTAATCGCTTAAGCAATTTTTTAATAATAATGACGCCGGCTCCTGGCTTGGGCGCACTAATCGACTTGCGCGCCCGGAGGGCCTTTTTGGCTTTCATATGCAAAAAAGTGGGTGAAAGTGGTTGAAAGTGGTATAAAATTGTTATGTTTGCTTAGGATGAACCGGCAAAATGCCGGAATCAGACAACCACTACATCATGACATTCTTCACGAGCGAATACGAGAGCAAGCTGGATGTAAAGGGGCGCCTGGTGCTGCCCGCCCGCATCAAGTCGCAGCTGCCCGCTGAGGGGGGAGAGCTCGTCATTCGCCGTGGCTTTGAAAACTGCCTGGTGGTGTACCCCATGGTGGAATTCAAGAAAGTCTTCTCCCGCATTTCCGGTCTGTCTGAATTCAACGAAGAATACCGCAAGCTTCAACGCAATTTTCTTTCCGGTGTCGTGACGGTCGAGCTCGACGCCAACGGGCGTTTTCTCATTCCGAAAAATCTGCTGACCTACGCCGGCATCGAAAAAGATGTTGTGCTGGTCGGCGTTGGAAACAAAGTCGAGATCTGGAATCCATCGTCGTATGAGAAACACCTGATCCAGGATCCCGCCGAATTGTCGAAGCTGGCTGAAAAATATTTAAATGAGTAGGGGGTATGGCTGACGGCTATCACCACCCTGTCATGCTGAAGGAATGTATTGAGGCGCTACAGGTCAGGTCGGACGGAATTTATGTCGATGCGACTTTTGGCGGCGGCGGTCACAGTCTCGGAATTCTGGAGCACCTCAGAACCGGGAGGCTGATCGCGTTCGACCAGGACGATGATGCGCGCATGCAAGCGGAAAAAATTCAAAGTCGTTCTTTCACATTTTGTCACGCGAATTTCATGTACCTGCAAAGGTATCTGAAACTGAATGGAGTAAGCCAGGTCGACGGTGTCCTGGCCGACCTCGGGATTTCGTCGCATCAGATCGACGCCCCTGAACGCGGGTTCTCAACCCGCTTTGAAGGTCCCCTGGACATGCGTATGGATAAGTCGCATCCGCGGACCGCCGCCGATGTTGTCAACACTTATCCGGAAGAATCATTACACAAGATCTTCGGCATGTATGGCGAGTTGAAGAATGCCAAAACTGCGGCGCGCGTCCTTGTGCAGGCGCGGATCGCGGGTGCGCTGAAAACAACCCTGGACCTGAAGACTGCGATGCAGGGCCTTGCTCCACGAGGAAAAGAAAATAAATACTTCGCCCAGGTGTTTCAGGCGTTGCGCATCGAAGTCAATGACGAGATGAAGGCGCTTGAAAATTTTTTGCACCAAACTGGCGAAGTGGCAAAAAGCGGGGGTAGGCTGGTTGTCATGTCCTACCATTCGCTGGAGGATAGAATGGTGAAGAACTACATGAACAAGGGTAAGGTGTTTGGGGATGTTGAGAAAGATTTTTTTGGGAACGAGTTGAAGCCGTTCCGCTCGCTGACCCGAAAACCGATCGAGGCGTCGGAAGAGGAAGTCCGCGAAAACAAACGAGCCCGTAGCGCGAGACTAAGGATTGCTGAAAGAATATAAACAACAAGGCTCATGAGCGCCAACAAATTCAAAGTCAGCCGTGAAGGAAACAGTTCCGGATCGAGCGTCTTTTCCGGGTTGGAGAAGAAACTCCGGCTGGAAACGTATTTCGAAGAAGGGTTTCCCGTTCAGTATGTTCCCAAGATCCTTTTTGTCCTGATTCTCGGGTTGTTTTATATCGGCAATACCCATCACGCGGAGAAGACCATGCGCAAGATCAACGTCCTCCAGGGGGAGGTTGAGGATCTTCGCGCCGATTATACCACGCTGAAGTCCGACCTGATGTTTTCGAGCAAGCAATCCGAAGTTGCGCGCAAGGTTGAAGCTTTCGGCCTCGTGGAGAGCTTGAATCCACCGTACAAGATCGTAGTTGAGAAAGGTGAATATTAAGAAATCCATATTACTTAGAGTTCGGGTGGCGTTCCTCGCCGTCTTCCTTTTTTCGCTGGCTGTCATTGGCCGCGTCGCGCATATTCAGCTCGTGGAAGGAGAAAAATGGGCGGCGATGGGAGAACGCGTATCATTTGATTACAAGCGCGTAAAGGCAACCCGAGGAAACATCTACTCCGATAATGGCAGCTTGCTCGCAACATCTCTGCCGTTCTATCGAGTCGCTTTCGACGCTACCCTGGCGAGTGACGAGGTATTCAGCGATGGTCTTGATTCACTCAGCCGGAAACTAGCCGGTTTTTTTCGCGACCGGTCGTACCGCGAATACAAGCAGTTGTTGATTGATGCGCGTGCCGCCGGCAAGCAGTACTTGGTCGTCAACCGGAAGAAAATCGATTATCAGGACAAGAAAATGATGATGACCTGGCCGATCTTTCGGGAGGGCCGGTTGCGCGGCGGCGCCATTTTTGAAAAAATCGATGTTCGGTACAGGCCGTTCTCCAACCTCAGTAGCCGCACCATCGGCTACGTCAACGAAAACGACAAGGGCGTTGGCCTTGAATATAGTTTTGACGATTACCTCGGCGGCCAGGACGGGTATGCTTATTACCAGAAAATTTCAGGTGGAGTATGGAAACCGATTTTTGACGCCAACAATATCAAAGCGGTCAACGGACTCGACCTCGAGACCACCCTCGATATCAATTTGCAGGACGTCGCGGAAACGGCGCTCCACCGCGCCATGCTCAAACACGATGCCGACGACGGCCTCGTGGTGGTGATGGAAGTTAATACGGGCGAGGTGAAAGCGATCTCCAACCTCAGCAGTGATGGCCATGGTCACTTTTCGGAGAAATTCAATTTTGCGGCCGGTCGCTTATTTGAACCGGGCTCAACGTTTAAACTTGTAACGATGATCGCCTTGCTGGAGGATACACCGGTTGAACTCTCCGACAGCATCGACACGGGTAACGGGGAATTCATGTTCTACAACAATACGGTGCGCGACCACGAAGAAGGAGGATTGGGGATGGTCACCGTCCAGGAAGCCTTTGAACATTCGTCGAACGTGGCGATGGCTAAACTAGCAGACAAGTATTTTGGACTGAAACCACAACTATTCATCGATCACATCGATCGCCTCAAGTTGTCGAAGCCATTGGGCATTCAAATCATCGGTGAACCGATCCCCAAGATCAAAAGGCCGGGAGACAAAGGGTGGAGCGGCATCAGCCTTCCCTGGATGGCGCATGGGTATGGGCTGGAGATCACTCCCTTGCACACGCTGACTTTATACAACGCCGTTGCCAATGGTGGAAAGATGATCAAGCCGGTTTTCGTCAAGAAGATCAAAAGGGCAGACGATGACGAGGAGAATTTCGAGACCGAAGTGATCAATAGTCGCATTTGTTCGTCCGAGACACTGAATAAGCTTAAGCTCTTGCTCGAAGGTGTTGTCGACCGCGGAACGGCAAAGAATATTCGAGGCACCCATTACCGCATTGCGGGAAAGACCGGGACAGCCCAAATGCTTGAAAATGGGCGCTATACCAAAAAATACATCACGTCATTTGTCGGGTATTTTCCTGCACATGCTCCGCAATACAGTGCGATCGTGCTGATCAAGAATCCGCGCGGCTGGTATCAGTATGGTAGCAATGTGGCGGCGCCGGTCTTCAAGGAAATTGCGGATAACATTTACGCTCGCGATCTCAACCTGCATCCGCCGATGGACGCTCCCAAGTTTACGCATTCAGAAGTTCTCCCCGTTATCCGGGCGGGTTATCAGGAGGACCTTGTTATGTTATGCAACGAACTGGGCATTTCGAACCACTCCCTTACGGAGGATCCATGGGTTCGAACGGCGCGGAGTGGTACAGGCGTAAACTGGAAAAAAAATATCGAAGGAAAAGGCATTGTGCCGGATGTCACTGGGATGACGTTCCGCGACGCAATTTATTTGTTGGAAAAATCCGGACTGCGTGTCGATTACGATGGCAAAGGTCGGGTCACCCAGCAATCGCTGAGTCCGGGCACAAGAGTAACCAAAGGAGACCGCATCTACGTGCGGCTGGGCTAAATGCACGAGTTGAAGAACATATTGTACAAAGTTTCCCTGACGGGCACCTATGGCGACATGAGTGTCGCCATCGCGGGTATTGCGTTTGACTCGCGCAAGGTTTCGAAGGACTACCTCTTCGTAGCCGTGCGTGGCACCGCTGCCGACGGGCACCAATATGTAGACAAGGCAATCGAGATGGGTGCGCGCGTGATCGTTGCCGAGAAACTCCCCGATGTCGTCAATGAGAAGATCACTTACGTCATGGTGAAGAATAGCGCTCATGCCCTCGGCGTGATTGCTTCCAACTTTTTTGACAACCCATCTGAAAAGCTTCAACTGGTGGGGGTTACTGGCACCAACGGCAAAACGACGACAGTCACCCTGCTGTATCAGCTGTTTTCAAGTCTGGGTTACCGCGTAGGGTTGATTTCGACGGTCGAAAACAAGATCATCGACAAGACCATTCCTGCCACCCATACGACGCCCGATCCCATTCAGCTGAATGAATTGCTCATGCGCATGGTCGAAGCCGGATGTACTCATGCTTTTATGGAAGTAAGCTCGCATGCGGTTGACCAGGAGCGCATTGCAGGACTAAGATATGTCGGGGGAGTCTTCACCAACATTACGCATGATCACCTCGATTATCACAAAACGTTCGAGAATTATATCAAGTCGAAAAAGAAGTTCTTCGATGAGCTCGGTGCAAATGCCTTCGCACTTGTCAACGCCGATGATAAACGCGGAATGGTCATGCTGCAGAACACCAAAGCGAAGAAACAATCGTTTGGGCTCAGGAAGATGGTTGATTTCAAGGGAAAGATTCTGACGAATTCCATCGAGGGGCTGGAGCTTGAGATCGACAACAAGAGTGTTTGGTTCAAGATGATTGGCGACTTCAATGCCTATAACGTGCTCGGCGTTTATGGCGTGGCGCTGTTATTGGGGGAAAATCCCGATGAGGTGTTGACTCGACTGTCATCATTGAAAGGTGCGCCCGGCAGGTTCGAACTCATCGCACCGGGTTCGAAGGTGACAGCAATTGTTGATTACGCCCATACACCGGATGCATTGAAGAACGTGCTGGAGACCATTGCACAATTCAGGACCGGCAACGAACAAGTGATCACCGTCGTCGGCTGTGGAGGGAACCGCGACAAGGCGAAAAGGCCTCTTATGGCGTCGATCGCCTGCCGCATGAGCGACAAGATTGTACTCACCTCCGACAATCCGCGCGACGAAGATCCCATGACTATAATTAAAGAGATGCAGGCTGGAATTCTTCCGACAGAGACACGCAAGACACTCGTGCTGGCCGACCGGGAAGAAGCAATCAAGACCGCTTGCATGATGGCACGGGAAAAGGACATCGTGCTGGTGGCGGGAAAAGGTCATGAAACATACCAGGAGATCAAGGGCGTTAAATACCCCTTTGACGATAGGGAAGTAGTGGAAAGGATGTTAAAAATGTTTTCAAACTAGGGAATGCTCTATTATCTGTTCGATTATCTCAACGACCTGGATGTGCCCGGCGCAGGTGTCTTTCAATACATTTCGTTTCGCGCTGGCATGGCAGCATTCCTTTCCCTACTGATCACGATCATCTTCGGCAGAAATCTGATCGACTTCCTCCGGCGAAAACAAGTCGGCGAGGATATACGCGACCTCGGACTTGAAGGCCAGCTTTCAAAGAAAGGCACTCCGACAATGGGAGGACTCATCATCATTGCCGCTATTCTTATCCCGACAATTCTGTTCGCGAGAGTCGATAATGTCTATATCGTTTTGCTGGTTGTCACCACCATCTGGCTCGGAATGATAGGCTTCCTGGATGACTATATAAAAGTCTTCAAGAAAGACAAACAGGGTCTTGCGGGTCGCTTCAAGATCGTCGGGCAGGTCGGGCTGGGCTTAATCGTCGGCCTGACGCTGTATCTCAGCCCCGACGTCGTCGTGCGGGAAATTGACCCAGGGCAAGTGACGGCGATTCAACCCAGCAACCCAACCGTCGACAACGATGCCACGGTCAAATACACGGATGTTAAATCCATGAAGACGACGGTTCCATTCCTGAAAGACAATGAACTCGACTACAATAACCTTTTGCCCTTTGTACCAGACGACTACACGTGGATCGTATACACATTGATCGTGATCCTTATCGTCACCGCGGTTTCAAATGGCGCCAACATTACCGATGGCATCGACGGCCTTGCCGCGGGCACGTCGGGAATCATTGCAATGACAATCGCCATACTGGCTTACCTGTCAGGTCGTATCGACTTCAGTAACTATCTCAACATCCTGTACATTCCTAACCTTTCGGAGTTGGTAATCTTTTGTACTGCCTTCGTCGGCGCCTGCCTGGGATTCCTCTGGTACAATGCATTCCCGGCCCAGGTCTTCATGGGCGACACTGGGAGTCTGACATTGGGTGGCGTCATTGCCGTGCTGGCGCTTGCCGTGCGGAAAGAGTTGCTCATACCATTGTTGTGTGGAGTATTCCTCGTGGAAAACCTCTCTGTGGTCATGCAGGTTGCCTACTTCAAGTATACGAGAAGAAAATACGGTGAAGGCAGAAGAATTTTCCTGATGTCGCCGCTGCACCACCATTATCAAAAGAGAAATATCCCCGAGGCGAAGATTGTCACCAGGTTCTGGATCGTCGGCATCTTGCTGGCAATCCTCAGTCTTGCAACCCTTAAACTCAGATGAGCGAACGCGTCGTCATATTAGGAGGAGGCGAAAGTGGAACGGGAGCAGCCCTGCTCGCCAAAGCGAGGGGTTTTGACGTCTTTGTTTCGGATTCAGGTTTGCTGAAAGAGCGATTCAAGGCGGACCTGAAGAAGCACGCCATCGACTTTGAAGAGGGTCTTCATTCGGAGGAAAAGATCCTGAACGCCGACCTGGTCATCAAAAGCCCCGGTATTCCTGACAAGGCCGTGATCATGAAGCAGGTGCTTGGCGCTCACATTCCCGTCATCGATGAAATTGAATTTGCCTTCCGGTACGTTGGCGATAGCCGGATCATCGCAATCACCGGCACCAATGGCAAGACGACTACAACCTTATTGACATATCATTTGCTGAAGAACGCCGGCTTCAACACCGCTCTCGCCGGAAACGTGGGATCCAGTTTCGCGCGGCGTGTGGCAACCGAAAAAGCCGACTATTATGTATTGGAGCTGAGCAGCTTTCAACTTGACGGCACCGACACATTCAAGCCTGACATCGGCATTCTCCTGAACATCACACCCGACCACCTCGACCGCTACGAGTATGATCTGCAGAACTACGTCAACTCCAAGTTTCAGCTGATCGAGAACATGGAACCCCGCCATTTCTTCATCTACTTCGACGACGACAAGGTTATTCGGAAAGAGATCGATTCCCGCACTGTAGTTCCTCAACAGCTGCCCGTTTCATTGAACCGCACGTCGACAGCTCCTGTGAAGTTTGATGGGCACAACATGACATTTAATCTGTTGAGCAACACGTTCAGTATTTCACAGTCGGATACAACGCTGAAGGGTCCTCATAACCTGATTAACACGATGGCGGCTGTGTCGGCAGCCTACCTCTCGGGCGTGAAGCTGGAATCAATCAGACAGTCCCTGACCACCTTCACGAACGCGCCGCACCGGCTTGAACACGTAGGCACAATCAAGGGTGTTCAATTCATCAATGACTCAAAGGCCACGAACGTAGATTCGGTCGTCTATGCACTCGGCAGCTATGAGTCTCCCCTTATTTGGATCGCAGGAGGCATAGACAAAGGCAACGACTATACACTGATCGAGAAGGACGTCAGAAAAAAAGTAAGGGCCCTCATCTGCCTCGGTAAGGACAACGCGAAGCTGAAGGATTCCTTCCGGGATATTGTTCCGCGCATCTTGGAAACACAAAGCGTCAAGGAACTCGTGCGGATGGCTATGGAGGCAGCACACGAGGGTGATGTAGTATTACTTTCGCCGGCGTGCGCAAGCTTCGACCTGTTTAAGAATTACGAGGACCGTGGCGATCAGTTCAGGTCGGCCGTCCAGGAATTGAAGAAAGAAATCGACGAACAGCGAATATGAAGAAGATCAAGACTTGGGTGGATGAGAATCTGCAAGGCGACCGGGTGGTGTGGGCCGTGGTGTTTGCCCTTTCCCTTATCAGTATTCTGGTCGTTTATAGTTCCATCGGCACGCTGGCTTACCGGCAAACGAAGGCTCCGGAGGTGTACCTGTTAAAGCATACCCTGCATGTGCTGGTGGGCCTCGCCGCCATGTGGTTTGCCCACAAGGTGGACTATCGCTACTACTCGCGGTTGTCACGCCTGGCGCTTTACGTGAGCATTCCATTGTTGCTGTATACCTTCATCAACGGTATTCGCGTGAATGGCGCAGAGCGGTGGATCGAAGTTCCGCTTTTTGGTTCATTTCAACCCTCCGATTTTGCAAGTCTGGCACTCATCGTGAATCTCGCCAGCATGTTATCCAAACGACAGCAGAACATCGAAGACATTCGTGAGTCGCTGATACCCATCTTGTTTTGGTGCGGGACGATCTGCGGCCTCATCGCCCTGACCAATATGTCGACGGCGATACTGTTGCTCATTACCTGTCTGCTGATCATGTTTATCGGCAGAGTGCCAGCGAAATATCTTGCTATGCTCTTGCTTGTCGGCGTTCTGTTTGGGGCCCTCGCATTTAAATTCGGTGTTCGTGGGGGCACAATGGTTTCTCGTATTAAGAGTTTTGCAGCATTCGTGGAAGGTGAGCAGGAGCCTCCCTTCCAGGCCAAGCATGGTTTCATTGCAATCGCCACCGGGGGCCTCACTGGAAAAGGTCCTGGCAACAGTGACCAGCGCAACATTCTCCCCAACCCATTCGCTGATTTCATTTTTGCCATCCTGATCGAGGAATACGGCATGATCGGCGGCATTGTAGTACTGGTGCTGTATCTCATTCTACTACATCGCGGAATGAAGGCGGCGTACAACAGTGAACGCGCTTTCGGCGGCCTGCTGTCGGCGGGACTCTGTTTCGATGTAGTGTGCCAGGCGATGGTGAATATGGGTGTTGTAGTCGGGTTAGGACCGGTGACAGGGCAGCCGTTGCCGTTCGTTTCGATGGGCGGAACATCGATGGTATTTACGGGACTTGCAATCGGAATAGTGCTTAGCGTCAGTCGCGGCGAACAGGAACAGGCGTGGGATAAGCCATCCAATAATCGGGAAAATAAAAACGTATCAACGGCAAGGGCGGCGTGAGCAGCACACAACCATATCGTTTGATCATCAGTGGTGGTGGAACCGGGGGCCACATTTTTCCAGCTATCGCGATAGCCAACGCATTTCGCGAACGCCATCATGATGCCCAAATTCTATTTGTTGGCGCACGCGGTAAGATGGAAATGACACGGGTTCCTGAAGCAGGCTACAAGATCATTGGGCTCTGGATCAGCGGCATCCAGCGAAAGCTGACGTTGTCAAACCTCCTCTTTCCGTTTAAGCTGATTATCAGTTACCTCCGCGCGGCGGTTATTCTCCGGCGGTACAAACCACACGCGGTGATCGGAACGGGTGGGTTCGCGAGCGGACCAATCATGCTCGCCGCAACACGATTTGGAATCCCCGCGATTATACAGGAACAAAATTCGTTCGCCGGACTTGCCAACAAACAGGTTGCCGATAAGGTTAGCAAGGTGTGCGTGGCATACGAAGGCATGGACAAATTTTTCCCGGCAGACAAGATCGTCATCACCGGCAATCCTGTTCGCAAGGACATAATTTCCGTTGCTCAAAAGCGCGAAGCTGGTCATACCCATTTTGGTTTCGATGCGGCAACGAAAACATTGCTTGTTCTGGGTGGAAGTCTTGGCGCCCGAACAATCAATGAGAGCGTCATGCAGGGTCTGGACAAATTGATAGATGCTCAGGTACAGCTCATCTGGCAAACGGGAAAGGTGTATCACGAATCATATCGAAAGCAGCTGGACGGACATGATCTCCGCAAAATCAGGGTGCACGACTTTCTGAAGGAGATGGACCTTGCATACGCTGCTGCCGACGTCGTGATTTCGCGGTCCGGAGCAGTGGCAGTATCTGAATTATGCGTGGCAGGCAAGGCCTGTATACTTGTTCCGTCGCCGAATGTGGCTGAAGATCATCAGACAAAAAATGCTATGGCGCTGGTTGAAAAAGATGCGGCGATTCTCGTCGCCGATAAGGACGCGCGTAAGGAACTGGTGGATCAGGCATTGAAACTTCTTTTTGATGAACAGCGCGCGGAGCTACTCAGCAGGAACATTCTTCAGCTGGCGAAACCAGACGCTACACGCGACATTGTGAATGAGATCGAACAATTGATTAAGGACGTAAGAAATTGAGACCGGATCAATACGATATTTTCTATTTCATCGGCATCGGCGGAATTGGGATGAGCGCGCTGGCGCGTTGGTTTGTGAAGAACGGAAAGCACGCCTATGGATATGATCGTACCCCCACCCGGTTAACTGATGAATTGGTGGACGAGGGAATGGGTGTCCATTTCGAGGACGACCCTGCAAACATTCCAGATCAGGTTCTCGATAATCCCGGTACGACGCTCGTCGTGTATACGCCCGCGGTTCCCGGAGATCACCGGGAGTACAATTTCCTGAAGGATAAAGGATACACGATTCTCAAACGCAGTGAGGTGCTGGGTCTAATCTCCAAAGGATACCGGACCGTGGCTGTCGCGGGTACGCACGGCAAAACCACGACGTCGTCGATGGTGGCTCACATTCTCAAGACGGCCGGAAAAAGTATGGTTGCTTTCCTTGGCGGGATCACGACAAACTACAACTCGAACCTGGTGATGCACGGCGACGTCGGTGACGAAACGATCGTCGTTGCCGAGGCGGATGAGTTTGACCGTTCCTTTCTCAGGCTCTTCCCCAACATTGCCATCGTTACATCAGCAGATCCCGACCACCTCGACATTTACGGCGACTACGAGAGCGTTATCAACTCTTACCGTCAGTTTATCAGTCAGATTGTGAAAGGAGGAGAATTGGTGATCCACGAGGCTGTCGCCGAGAAGCTTGCCGGTGACATCACCCACGTCAACAAAAATATTTACAGTATGAGCCGGGGACAATTTTTTGCCGGCAACATAAGAGCCAAGAGCGGTTTTTTTGAATTCGACCTCCAGGGTATCGGAACGGTCGAGCACATCAGGCTCGGTGTCCCCGGTTTTCACAACATTGAAAATGCCATTGCCGCTTCGGTTGCGGCGACACGTTGTGGTGTCAATTCCGGCGTGATCAAAAGAGCACTTGAGTCGTTCTCGGGTGTCAAGCGCCGATTTGAGTTTATTGTGAAGTCGAAACGTCTTGTCTACGTCGATGACTACGCTCATCATCCAACCGAGATCGAGGCGTTCCTGAAATCAATGCGGTCGATGTATCCCCGGCGGAAACTCACGGTGATCTTTCAGCCGCATCTTTACTCGCGCACGCGCGATTTTGCGGAGGGCTTTTCGAAAAGCCTGAGCATCGCCGACGAGTTGTTGTTGATGGATATCTATCCGGCTCGCGAGCTTCCGATCCCAGGCGTCGACTCGGATCTCATCTTGCGAAATGTAACGAGTCGCGTAAAAATCCGCTGTGGAAAAGATGATTTGCTCAAAAAAGTCGACGCCATAGACATTGATGTACTGGCAACAGTTGGTGCCGGCGATATCGATACTTTTGTGGAACCCATTCAAAAGTTGCTGCAGAAGAAGTATGAAGTTTAAGGTCAAGGTCAATAGCAAAGTTAAAACGGTTCTCATCCTGGCAATGGTTCTGGGGTTGATCGCCTTCGCTGAAAGGATGAAGGAACAAGTGGTTGTGCGCGACATCAAGATGGACATTCGCAATGTGGCAGACAATCATTTTGTCGATGAGCAGGATATTATGAAACTGATGGAAGCTAACGAAGCGAACGTGATTGGTGTCAACATCGAAACCCTGAGTTTCAAAGCGATCGAGGACAAGATCCGGCGCAATCCGTTCATTCGCGATGCTGAGCTGTACAGCGACCTGAAGGGCAACGTGACCGTCAAGGTGGACCTGCGAAGACCCATTGCACGTATTGTGCAGCCGGATGGCGCGGATGGCTACATCGCCGAAGATGGCACTATCATGCCCGTGTCCGACAGGTTTTCTTCACGGGTAGTGCTTCTGAGCGGCGCTGTCCGCAAGTTGCTGGTGTTGCAAAATTTGTTTGATGAGCCGCAAGGGGAACGATTGATGTCATTGCTGAAGCGTATCCATGGAGACGAATTCTGGAATGCGCAGATCGCTGAGCTTTCGCTCGATGAGAAAGGCAGAATCACATTCTACACGCAGGTCGGCGATGAGCGGATCGAGTTTGGAAGGCCGGAGGAGATTGATGAAAAACTGAAAAAACTGGAAATATTTTACAAAGAAGTTCTTCCCCGAGTGGGATGGAATAAGTACGACCGGGTAAATCTCGAGTATGAGGGACAGATTGTTGCTGAATGAGTTACCACGAATGAAGCTATAATGACAACAAGAAAGATATAACCAAAACATCGGTAAGCGAACTAAAAAATTAACAACAACCACATACAAAGATTTACAACCATGGAACAGGAAAAAATTGTCGTCGGACTCGATATTGGCACAACGAAAATATGTGTCATTGTTGGCCGCAAGAATGAGTTTGGAAAACTCGAAGTTCTCGGCATGGGGAAGGCGGAGTCGGAAGGAGTTGTGAAGGGCATCGTCTTCAACATTGACAAGACCGTGTACGCAATTGAACGGGCGATCAAGGATGCAGGTGACCAGGCGGGAATCGACATCGGTGTCGTGAACGTCGGGATTGCCGGTCAGCACATTCGCAGTTTCATCCAGCACGGTGGAATCACCCGTCCATCGCGCGAAGATGAAATCACCATCGACGACGTCGAGCGGCTTACCCAGGACATGTACCGTATGGTCGTCCCTCCGGGCAGTCAGATCATACACGTCATGCCGCAGGACTACATGGTTGATTACGAGGAAGGCATCAAAGAGCCCGTGGGAATGTCGGGCGTGAGGCTCGAAGCGGACTTTCATATCATTACGGCTCAGACCAATGCCATCAACAATATTAATAAGTGTGTGCGGCGTGGAGGGCTGGAAATTGAGGATCTGATCCTCGAGCCTTTAGCATCCAGCCTGGCGGTGCTGAGCGATGAGGAGAAGGAAGCTGGCGTTTGCCTGATCGATATCGGCGGAGGTACTACCGACATCGCGATCTTTTACGACAACATTATCCGGCATACGGCTGTCATCCCGTTCGGCGGCAACATTGTGACGAACGACATTAAACAAGGCTTGATGGTGTTGCCGCAACAAGCAGAGCAGTTGAAAACCCGTTTCGGGCGCGCAATTGCCGAGGAAGCAAGCCCTAACGAAATTGTTTCCATCCCGGGCATCCGGAATCGCGCCGCGAAAGAGATCTCCGTGAAAAACCTTTCTAATATTATCCAGGCCCGGATGGAGGAGATCATCGAAATGGCGCATGGGGAGATCATCAGTTCAGGATTTGAAAATAAGCTGGCCGGGGGCATCGTGATTACCGGCGGCGGAGCGCAGCTGAATAACTTGAAACAACTGGTCGAATATATGACCGGAATGGATACGCGCATTGGATACCCGAATGAGCACCTGGGCAAGAGCAAAATCGAGGCGGTGAAAAGCCCGATGTACGCCACGGCCGTTGGACTCGTGCTCTCGGGGTTTCGTTCACTGGATGAACGCACCGACCGTTACAAGGAAGCCCGCGAAGTGATCAAGTCATCGCGTGTGAAAAAGTCGATGGCAGGGAAGAATTTCTTCAATGAAATTCTCAACAAAACAAAGAGCCTGCTGATCGACGATCTGGACGGCAAGAATGAATATTGAGAACAACCACTAATCAAAGCATATGTTTGAAACAGGTTCTTACAAATTCGAAATCCCCAAGCACAGCCTGCAGCGGTCAATCATCAAAGTGATCGGCGTAGGCGGGGGAGGAAGCAATGCCGTGAACCACATGTTCAAGCTCGGCATCAAGGACGTCGAGTTCGTCGTGTGCAACACTGACAACCAGGCTCTTCTTTCGAGCCCGGTTCCCAATCGTCTGCAGATCGGAGCAAACCTGACCGAAGGGCTTGGGTGCGGAGCCAATCCCGAGGTTGGCCGCAACGCTGCTCTTGAAAGCAAAGACCAGATACGGGAGATGTTATCAGGCGCGAAAATGGTATTCATAACCGCTGGAATGGGGGGTGGTACGGGAACCGGCGCCGCACCGGTAATGGCGAAAATCGCCCGCGACATGGACATCCTTACCGTGGGTATTGTCACCGTACCGTTTTCCTTTGAAGGCAAGAAAAAAATGTCGCAGGCGGAAGCGGGCATTGAAGGACTTCGTCAGAATTGTGACACCGTCCTGGTGATCCTCAATGATAAGCTACGCGAAATTTATGGCAACCTGGCCATCGGCCAGGCGTTCGCCCAGGCCGACAACGTGTTGACTACCGCCGCCAAGAGCATTGCGGAGATCATCACCCTCGCCGGATACGTTAACGTCGATTTTCAGGACGTGCGCACGGTCATGTTAAACGCGGGTGCTGCCGTCATGGGTTCTGCGGAAACACGCGGTGAGAACCGGGCGCGGAAAGCTGCGGAAGGCGCGCTGGCCTCGCCGTTGCTCGACAACCGCGACATCATGGGAGCGAAACGTATTCTGTTGTCCATCATGTCGGGTGTCGAAGCCGAACTGCAGATGGACGAACTCACGGAGATCACCGAATATATCCAGGAACAAGCCGGACAGGATGCCGAAGTCATCTTTGGCCATGGCGTGGATCCCGACCTGAGCGATCGCATCCGGGTAACGGTGATCGCTACGGGGTTTGCTGAGAACCAGGCCTCGGGCAAGAAGCCGGAAAAGAAGGTTCACGAGCTCGATAAATCACAAGGCTGGCTGTTTAATCAGCCGGACAATTCAGTGAACGAAAATAAGGACTTGACACTCGGCCAAAAGCCTCAGGCTCCGCCAGCGGACGAGGAAAAGAGCGAGATCCGTGAACTCGTCTTTACGGGCCCCTTCAATAAAGTCGAGCCAACAGATGATCACGATAATGAAGATGATCGGCGGCTGAGAAACGACGACTTTGATCCGCTGACCGAGAAGTACAGCGACCAGGTCATCAACGCCGAAGGGATGATGGAACTGCGCTCAACGCGCGAGCGCTTGCAACAGCAGGCGCGAGAACGAAAAGAGCAGCTCAAGCAACGAAAGCAGGAGATGACCAAGGAAGAGTTCAACGAGAAGTGGTCGTTGCCGGCATACCTGCGTCGCGGCGTCAAGATGCAGGATGTTCCGCATTCATCCGAGCCGTTTATTTCGAAGTACAACCTGAATGACGACAACGCGTTATTAGGAAACAATAAATTCCTACATGATAACGTAGACTAAGACCTGGCATTTCCGGCGCGACTGGTCATTTACTCCATTCGTAGTGGTTGTTGGTTGTAAATATTTTTTGCCGGTGCCGGAATGCTTTTTAAAAAATCAGGTAAGACGTACCTGTAATTTTTTAAGCTCAACCTTCCCCTGAGAGGGGGAAGGTTTTTTTTGGTCTTATTCATGGAAACCCATACACCCTTCATTACGTAGCGTGATTTTTTGCTGGCATGCAAACTGGCCTCAAACTTGTATTTGCATCCTCAACAAGATTCTACAGCTATGAAAAAGCTCATTTTACTGATTGCATTCGCCGCGGTTTTTCAGGCGTGTACGATCTACGACTACGAATCTGAATTTGACAATCGCGACAGGATAGTGGGCCGTTATGACGTGGAAGAATACAGCCAGACGTTCAACGAGATAACCTACTATTCCATCCGCATCTCCAAGGGAGGCTATGGTGATAAGATCTACCTGCGGAATTTCTACGGCGTCGATATCACCGTATACGGCTTTCTCCGGTTCGACCGGATTACGATCCCTTACCAGGTCGTTAATGGATATGAAATCGAAGGAACAGGTACGGTATCCGGAAATGAACTGGATCTTCACTACAGCGTCGCCGACCTGTACAGCAACTCGGCTACCGACTTTTGCGATACACAAGCCTGGTTGGATTTCTGATATCAGAATCTTAGAAAGAATTCAGTCCCTTTCCCGACGGTGGATTTTGCGGTCAGTGTCCCCTGATGCTGCCGCATAATCTGCCGGGAAAGGCTGAGGCCAATGCCGGAACCCGACTTCTTGGTCGTGAAGAATGGGATAAAGATTTTGTCAAGCGCTTCCGGATCAATACCGGACCCGTTGTCCTTCACCGAAATCACGGGCCTGGATTTTTCATTTAAGGCAGCCTTAAGTTCGATGCACCGGTTATCCTGGTCCTCAAACGACTGGATGGCGTTCTTCAAGAGGTTAATGAGCACCTGCTCGATCATGTTCTTGTCAGCCGAAATGGTGAGGTCGTCTGGGTATACGGAAGCACTTATTTGTATGGACTTCTCGGCAAGCTCCTTCTTATGCAGCATGGTCAACTCGTCGAGCAGAGCCCTGACCTCGATCTGCACAGGACGCGGTTTGGGAATGTTGGTCAGGCTTCGGAACTCTTTTACGAAGTGAATAAGCCCTTCGCTGCGCTTGCTTATCGTCTGCAGTGAAAGGTGTATGTCGTTGAGCTGGTCGGCAGTGAGCGGACCGTTTTGTTGTGATTTCATGTGCTGCTGCAACTCTTCCTCGACAACGCCGGCGAGCGACGAAATGGGAGTGACCGAATTCATGATCTCATGCGTAAGCACCCGAACCAGGTTTTGCCACGCCTCCATCTCCTTCTCTTCAAGTTCGCTTTGGATGTTCTGTATCGAGATAAGTTTTACGTTTTCTCCGCGGAGTGTAAGCTCAATGGCGTAAATGGAGAGCTGCACCAGGTCATCGCCAATTTTCAGCCTGACGAGTTCCCGTCCTCCCGTCCTGAGTTTCATAAATACGTTGACCAGTGTGTCGCTGACGTCTTTAAGGTCACTGATGTTTTCAGCCCGGTTGGTTTTCAGCAACCGGCGGGCGGCACTGTTGAAGATTTCGATCTTTCCGTCCTCTCGGAAGATGATCAGCCCAATGCCGACATGCATCACAATATTCTTGAAGAAAAGAAATTCCGAGTCCTTTTCGCGCCTGGCATTGCGCAGCTTTTGCATCGCCTCATTCAGTTCGCGGTGCAAGCGCTGCACGATCGGGTCATCGCTTTGTGTCTTGAACGAGTAGGAGAGGTCATCGAACTCAATGGAATCAAGGAACGACGCAATATTTTGATTGGACCTGTCGAGGTATTCGATCAGGAGCTTGACCTGGTAGACACTGATGACAAGGAAGACGATGGCGTAGATCCAGTCGCCGGTGGAGAATGCGAAGAAACACGCCAGGAAAATCGTGGCCGACAAAAATGCGATCCTCGGAGTCACCGGTGACCGCCAATTTGATCGCCATTTAAAGTCCATATTTTTCCATTCTGCGATACAGCGATGCGCGCGTTAAGCCCAGCTCGTCCGCTGCCTTGGAAATGTTACCGCTATGCATCTGGAGGGCTTTGGCAATAGCGGCTTTTTCGACCTCGTCGAGGTTAAGCGTATTGCTGGCGGTGGTGGATGAAAGAGAACGGCTCAACAGGAAGTCTGTTTCCTGCAAGGTGTCTGAATCGGTCATAATCACAGCGCGCTCTATAGCATGCTGAAGTTCCCTGATGTTTCCCGGCCAAACGTAGCGTTTGAGCTTGTCCATGGCATCCGCCGATATCCGGGCCACCGACTTATGATATTTTCTCGCGTAGTATTGGAGGAAATGCTCGGCGAGAGGAGTGATGTCCTCGACACGCTCGCTCAGGGGAGGGACATGAATTTCAACAGTGTTGATTCGATAAAGCAGATCCTGGCGGAAGGTTCCTTCCTGGACCATCTTGTGCAGGGGCATGTTCGTGGCGCAAATCAGTCTGATGTCGACCGCGATCGGTTGATTGGCTCCAACACGAGTGACCATCCGCGATTGCAAAGCGCTCAGCAGCTTGCTCTGCAAGGCCATGCTCAAATTACCGATCTCATCGAGAAAAAGAGTTCCTCCCGAGGCGAGCTCGAATCGGCCGGGCCGGTCCTCACGGGCATCGGTAAAGGCGCCTTTCTTATGACCGAATAATTCGCTCTCAAAAAGGGTCTCGGTGATGGCGCCCATATCCACTGATACAAAACTGTTGTCTTTCCTTAAGGACCGCTGGTGGATTGCCCGGGCAATCAACTCCTTGCCGGTCCCATTCTCTCCCAGAATCAATACGTTCGCATCCGTTTTCGCGACTTTGTCGATCAGCGCAAAGACTTCGCGGATGGCCGCGCTCTGTCCGATGATTTCGCCGAAAGGCCTGCTGATTTGCTCCTCCAGCATCTCCTTCGCTTTCTTCAGCTTGTCGACCTGGTTGTACGATTGCTTCAGCCGAATAGCGGTCGACACCGTTGCGACGAGTTTTTCATTTTGCCAGGGCTTCAGAATGAAATCTGTTGCCCCCTGCTTAAGTGCCTTCACAGCCATCTCCACATCGCCAAAGGCCGTGATCAGGATTACGACGGCGTTCGGGTCTTTCTCCAGTATCTGCGCCAGCCAGTGAAAGCCTTCCTTGCCACTCGTAATATCCTTGCTGAAGTTCATGTCCAGCAGGATGACATCGTAGGTGTCATTATTAAGCAGAAATGGAATCTTGTTGGGGTTTTTCTCGATAATGACGTGGTGGTTCTGTTTCTTCAGGAGCATCTTGGCTGCCAGCAACACGTCCTCATCGTCGTCAATCATTAGGATTTTTCCGCCTTCCTGGGTCACTTCTCTTTTCGATTTAGGTTGAACGATTGTCGTAAGGAAATACTGTGCCAACCGCGTTTGGCTGCCACCAGCCATGTTTAGGCGGACACTATTGTACTTACGTGTACAAATATGTTCAAAAATGAACAGAAAATTGGGCCTACGCCGTCCTAGGGCGTGAATTCATAGAGGTCCACCGATCGCGGGTGCACGATCATCATCCGTTCGTCGGTAAGCACAGCCGCTATTCCCCGCCCTGGAGCGGCTATCTGACGGGATTCTGCTGTGTACAGGTTAAAGAGGATAATCTGGTCGCCCCGCAGATAGTACAACTCCTCGCCCAGAAAATTAAACGAATCAATTCCCGAGACTGGCAATGTCCTTATGTAGTTGCCGATGCCGTTGAAGACATAGATTCCGCGCGCCGGCGCCAATGCAAAAACAAATCCCTGGTAGTCGCGGAGGTGAACGAATGATGATGCGTCCTCGATCAACGCGGTGTCGATCACGACTTCAATTTCAACCTCCGTGTGAGGCGCGTTGAGTTTCTTTAATGTATTATCGGCCTTGTCGAGGATCCACAGTTTATGATCCCCGGAAGGGCAGATAAGCCAGGGCTCAATCGCAAAGGCGGGATCAACATGGTATGATGCGGTGATATCGAACGACGGGTTATAATAGGTGTAATTCTGAGGCTGCCGGAAATAGGCGAACAGTCTGGCACCGTCGCGGGGATCGAACAGCGTTGGTTTGAATTCTGACCGGTAGAGTACCACCAGGTTGCCGTTCTTGTCGTACTTCTGAATCTGACCACTTTTAGTCACGACGTAGAAATCTCCCGGCCTGTCGACGCTCACGGAAAGGATCGTGTCGCTCACCTCGATCGATCGGATTTTTTGCTGCGCTGAAACGGAGATCGACAGCATCGCAAAAAGTACTGTGAATGCCCTGCTCATGCCTTGGCGCGTATAAATCTTTTTAGTTCAACATTTGTGCCGTCATAGACAGCATACGAATTGAAATTGACCCATTCGCCAAGATTCACATAGCGGCTTGACTCGCTTACTTTCAGATCGAGCGGAAGATGGCGGTGGCCGAAGATATAGAAGTCGTGATGCTGTTTCTTCTCCAGCTCACGGCAATACACCCAAAGAAACTCTCCATCTTCCCCTTTGAACTTCTCTTCTTTTTTCATGTTGCCGATCCTGCTGTTTTTGGACCAGGCATTGGCGATGGCAATCCCGAGATTGGGATGAAGACGGGCAAAGAGCCACTGACAGGCTTTGCTGTTAAAAATCCGTTTGATGAATTTGTACGTGTGGTCTCCCGGGCCTAACCCATCACCGTGGCCGACCAGGAGCCGGTGGTCGCCAACTTCCAGGAGCTGATTTTCCCGGTATATCGGGATGCCGAGTTCTTTCGGGAAGTAGTCGAACATCCACATGTCGTGGTTGCCGGTGAAGAACACGATCGGGATACCGGCGTCGCGCAACTCCGCGAGTTTGCCCTGCAATCTGATGTAACCTTTCGGTATCGTGTACTTGTATTCAAACCAGAAGTCGAACAGGTCGCCGAGCAAGTAAATGGAATGAGCCTCGTGCCGAATGGATTCGAGCCAGGCAATGATATCGCGCTCGCGTTGTGCGCTGCTGTCGCCGTCGGGAACTCCGAGATGAAAATCAGAGGCGAAAAAAATCTTCTTGTTCTGTAGGTCGTGGATCCTGATGCCCATGGTTAATAAAGAAGCCCAGGTTGATTGCCTGAGCTTCAAAAATAAGACTATAAACGGGAAGTGAAACTACCGCCCGACCTTCTCGGGAGTCTCGCCCTCCAGCGTTGGAGGCGTATCTACACCGGGCTGTTCCGCTTCATGTTGTTTCTTTTCATATTTACCCTGCCCGTTCGTGAATTGCTGATAGGTTGTCGGTTTATCAAAGGGTCTCTTGCCGATCAGCCTTTCGAGATCGGCCTGGAACAATATCTCCTTCTGAAGGAGTTCTTTCGCAATCACGTCCAGGTGTTGACGATGATGGGTCAACAGGTTAACGGTGCGCTGATAGCAGTCGTCGATGATCTTCCGAACCTCATGGTCGATCTTCTCGGCCGTGGCGTCGGAGTACGGCTTTTGGAATGCGTAATCCGATTGCTTCGAATCATAATACGACATGTTGCCGATCTCCTTATTCATACCGTAGATCGTGACCATTCCGTAGGCCATCTTGGTAATCCGTTCAAGATCGCTGAGCGCGCCCGTTGAAATCTTGCCAAAAACAATCTCTTCGGCGGCGCGGCCACCAAAAGCCATGCACATTTCATCCAGCATTTGCTCCGTCTGGTAGAGGAACTGCTCCTTGGGCAGGTATTGGGCGTAACCCAATGCCGCTATCCCGCGCGGGACGATGCTTACCTTCACCAATGGATCTGCATGCTCCAGGAACCAGCCGGCAACAGCGTGCCCAGCCTCGTGATAGGCGACGATCTTCTTTTCTTCCGGCGAAATGATCTTATTCTTTTTCTCCAGTCCACCGATCACGCGGTCGATAGCATCCTGAAAATCCTGCATGTCCACGGCCTTCTTGTCGCGCCTTGCGGCGATCAGTGCCGCTTCATTACATACGTTGGCAATCTCGGCACCGGCGAACCCGGGCGTCTGAGCCGCCAGGGACTTCGGATCCACTGTCGGATCGAGTTTGATGGGCTTGAGGTGCGTCTTGAATATCGCCTCACGCCCGACGATATCGGGTTTGTCGATACTGATCTGACGATCGAAACGACCGGGCCTTAACAACGCCGAGTCGAGCACGTCGGGCCTGTTGGTGGCCGCCAATATGATCACGCCGGAGTCGGTAGCAAAACCATCCATCTCAACGAGCAGGGAGTTCAATGTATTTTCGCGCTCATCGTTGGCACCGGGCAGTTGTCCCCGTCCCCTCGACCGGCCAATGGCGTCGATCTCATCGATAAAGACGATACAGGGAGCCTTTTCCTTTGCTTGCTTAAACAAGTCGCGCACCCGCGCCGCGCCGACTCCCACGAACATCTCAACGAAGTCGGAACCCGACAGCGAGAAGAATGGTACGGCGGCCTCGCCTGCGACGGCCTTTGCCAGCAGGGTCTTTCCTGTTCCGGGAGGGCCCACCAGCAAGGCACCTTTGGGAATTTTGCCGCCCAGTTTTGTGAATTTACCGGGGTTCTTCAGGAACTCAACAATCTCTTTTACCTCTTCTTTGGCTTCATCGAGGCCAGCGACATCTTCAAATGTCACCTTCACCTTGTTCTCGGCGTCAAAAAGCGCGGCCTTCGACTTGCCGATGTTGAAAATTTGTCCGCCTGGACCACCGCCACCCGTCATCCGGCGCATCAGCATCCAGAAACCGAAAAGCAGGAGGAACAGGAATCCCCATTGGATAAATACGTTGAAATAGTTTTCGCGCGTTGTCGAATTATACTCTGGCCGGTTGGCATCGGGAACGGTGTTAAGCAGCTCTTCAAATTTTTCGTCGAACCGGTCGATCGATGTAATCGGTAATTTGTAGTGCGGGCCGGTGGTATTCGATCCCAGAGGACCATCGGGAATATCCTGTCGATACTTGGCATTCTGCAGCGCTTCTGGTCTCAGGGTAATCTCAACAATTTCCTGGTTTTTAACCAGCGTGACTTTACGCACGTCGCCGTTGCGAACCATCTGCTCGAAGTTATACATGGTAACTTCCTTCAGGTCGCTGGAATTATTTATATACATCACGCCCAGGATCACGGCTATCGTCGCCAGGATAACCCAAATCTGGTAATTGCCGCGCGGTGGTTTATTGGGCAATATGGGCTTATTGTCTTTTTTGTCAGCCATTTCAGTTAATAAGTCAAATTAGTCAGTCTAACACGTCCGGTGATTCAGTGCTATGGGTTATCGTCAATTTGTTTGATGTCGGCATCCCCCCAAAGCCTTTCCAGCGCATAAAATTCCCGCCGGTCCTTTCTGAATACGTGCGCGACTACATCAATATAGTCGAGCAACATCCATTCTTTATTGTTTTTTCCTTCGGTATGCCAGGGGTTTTCGTTAAGGGTTTTATAGACCTGCTCGTCGACGGAATCAGCTATGGCATCCAGTTGCCTGTCGGAATTTCCAGAACAAATTACGAAAAAATCGGCTACGGCATTTTTCACTTTGCGCAGGTCGAGAACCACAATGTCTGTGGCCTTTTTCTCCTGCATGCCTCTTATAATGACGTCACTAAGTTTTTCGGAATTGGCACCCTTCCTTTTTTTGGCCATTAAACTGAATCCGGTTATTCTCTTTGGTATATTAATAACTTGCAAAGTTAAGTAATTCAATTGTATAAAATTCCTGCCAACACGGTTTTCATCGGAAAACGACTGGTTTTTGTGCCAGAATGTCATTCCACCAATACCCTCGCATTGCAATTGGCTCAAAAACCAGTAAATGCCGAAGGGACAGTCGTAATCACCAGCAACCAAACTGCGGGCAGAGGACAACACGGCAACCGATGGGAGGCTTCACCAGGAATGAACCTCACGCTGTCCGTAATCTTAAATACTGGATTTCTTGCCGTGGAGCACCAATTCTATCTGACGGTGATGACCTCTCTGGCGGCGAGGGACTATATCGCGGCCCGAACCGATCGACCTGTTCATATAAAGTGGCCAAACGATATTTTAGTTCACGAAAAAAAAATATGCGGAATACTGATCGAAAATCAGATCCAGGGGGGCCGCCTTCTTTCGACCATCGTCGGCATCGGCATGAATATCAACCAGACCCTTTTCACGTCGGAGTTGGCGACCTCTGTCCGCGAGCTCACGGGTGTGGAAACAGACCTGCAAACAGCCCTCGACGACCTCCTGCATTGCCTGGAATCGCGGTTCCTGCAGCTGCGATCGGGGGGTGCATTTTCATCATTGAAGAAACAATACCTCGAATGCCTGTACCGGTTAAATGAACCGCACACATTCTATACCTTTGGCCGCGAGCTGGAAGGGGTCATACGCGATGTCGATGAAGACGGAAAGCTCGTCGTGGAAACAGCCGCAAGGTTGCAACGCTTTTCCGCAAAGGAAATAAGCTTCCGCCGCGACAGCGTCCCGACGGACCCGAACGCTTCGAACTAGCCGCTTCATTACGCCGCGATGGACATCTACAACACGACAACACGAATCGTCATTACGTGCAACAAACGGCTCGCGCCATACCTGGAAGCGGAGGTGTTAGAGCTTGGCTTTGCTGTCAACAAGACTTTCGCTACCGGGGTGGAAATGTTGGGAACGCTGCACGATTGCATTCGGCTGAACCTTAATTTGCGCTGCGCCAGTCAGGTGCTTTTTTCGCTGAAGGCGTTCCGGGCCGATAATCCAAACGACGTCTATAAGGCCGCGCTTTCCATGCCCTGGGAGGACTGGATCGACAGGTCGGGGTATTTCTCCGTGACGAGTAATGTTGACCATCTCACCGTCAACAACTCGCTGTTCATGAATGTTAAGGTGAAAGACGCCATTGTCGACCGCATGCGAAAACAGACTGGATTGAGACCTGATTCCGGATCCAACGCTGACAAACTGGTTGTACACTTGTTCTGGCGCGATAATCAGGCGGAGATCTTCCTCGATACCTCGGGCGAGACTCTCGCCAAACACGGTTATCGCAAAATTCCGGGCAAGGCTCCCATGCTCGAAGCCCTTGCAGCGGCAACCATTATGGCAACTCGCTGGGATCGCATTTCGCCATTTATTAATCCGATGTGCGGGTCGGGCACTGTTGCGATAGAAGCTGCATTGATCGCCACTAATCGCAGACCGGGATTGTACCGCGCCAATTATTCTTTCATGCATCTTCGCGGCTACCGCGATGACTTTTATCGTGAAGAGATTCAGCGCCTCCGCGACGGGATAACAAAGGATGCCCCTGAAATAATTGCCACCGACATCAGTGAAGATGCAATCCGAATTACACGGGCGAACGCCGAGGCTGCAGGCATCGCCCGGATGATAGATTTCAAGGTCTGTGATTTCGAAGATACTGCGGTGCCTCCCGATCGACCCGGGGTCATCTACTTCAATCCGGAGTATGGCGAAAGGTTGGGAGAAGTGAACGAATTGATGATTACCTATTCCCGCATCGGCGACTTTCTGAAAAAGAAGGGCAGGGGTTACACGGGATACATTTTCACCGGGAACCTGGATCTCGCAAAAAAAATCGGACTTCGGGCATCGCGAAGGATCGAGTTCTACAGTGCCAGGATGGATTGCCGGCTCCTGGAATTTGAGTTGTACTCAGGTACACGGCGCCGCGACGGCGAATAAGCGAAAGCGGAAAAAATGCGCGGAGGAAAGGCGTTTTCACTCAAAGTTTGCGATTTTGGTACAATCCTGGTGAATTTGGCGCGCCAGCAATGTAGATTTGATATGGCTTTTGGCACGGGATGTGAATAAACTCCATCTGACGGCCTAAAATTGACCCCGTGAAGCACATTATACCTATCCTGTTGTTGATCTGCGGTTGCAGCGCGAAAGTGCAGCCACCGGACCCCGACGCGTTAAAACCTTCCTGGCTTAAGAATCAGCCCTATCAGGACGGCTATTACACCGGCATCGGCCACAGCACCAAGGATGGCTCCAATAACTATGTTCAGGCGGCGAAAAAAAGCGCCCTCGACGATCTTGTCTCGCAGATCAAGGTCAACGTTTCCAGCACATCGGTGCTGAGCTTTTTTGAAGTCGACAAGCAACTCCAGGAGCAATATGAGCAGATCATCAAGACTACGGCGGCGGATGAGATCGAAGAGTACGAGCTCGTCGACGCGTGGGAGGACGCCACCAACTACTGGGTGTATTACCGGTTGTCCATCGGACGCTATCGGCAAATTAAGGAGGAACAGAAGCGCAACGCTACCCTACTGGCTACGGACTTTTTGAAAAAAGGAAGGGAGGCCGAAAAGGTCGACGAGCGCTTGCAGGCTATTGGCTTTTATTTCCAGGCGTTCAGAAGTATCGAAAAGTACCTGGGCGAGGCCATCCGCGTCACCATCGATGATCGTGAGGTGCTTCTTGTGAATGAAATTTATGCTTCGATTCAGCGCATCCTCGACAAAGTCGCGCTCGAAGTCGATCCACGGAATCTCGTGCTGAACAGGAGGGTGGCGCAATCGGAGCAGACCGTGGTGGCCCAGGCCTTCTACAAGGACTTAGGCCGACCTGCGCGTGAGATTCCGCTGAGGGCAGCGTTTGAAAAAGGTGCCGGCGATGTTTATTCTACCTATAAAACGAATGAAGAAGGCCGGGCACGTATCCTGATCAACAAGATCGGGTCAAGTGAGCTGGAACAGACCGTCGTGGTAAAAATGGATGTCGATGCACTGGCAGGGTCAAGTGCTTCGCCGATTTACACGCTCATAGCCCGCACGTTGAATGTACCTCGCGCACAGGTGAATATGAAAGTGCAACGCCCCCTCGTATACCTGACGGCCGAAGAGAAGAGCCTGGGTATGACGAGGTCAAATTTCCAGATCAGCAACAAACTTAAGAATCTGCTCGCCAACAATGGCTTCGAGTTTACAAATGACAAGGGGAATGCCGACTTGTGGTTCGACATCAAGGCGGACTCCGAGAAAGGTTCAGTTTCCGGCAGTATTTACATAACGTATGTCACCGGTATTATTAAGGTGATGGCCATGAAGGAGGGGAAGGAGATTTACGCGACGACGCTTGATCGGGTGAAAGGTTATGGGCTGGATTATGACAAGTCAAGCATAGACGCATACAATAAGGCGCTGGAGACGCTGGAAAAAGATCGGATGCAGGAGCTGCTAAATACGGTGCTTCAGTAAAGAAAAATGTGCAAAACAAGCTAGATTAATGGTATATTCATAGTTCAGTAAATTTTGGTCTCTAAATTGTATTAATTACTAAAAATCAAACCCGATATGAAAAAGTTGACGTATTCTTCGTTTGTGTTGCTTGCGCTGGCTGGTGTGATGATCATCGGCTGTAAGAGCAAGGAAAAAGCTCCGCCGAAAGGCGAGACTGAGGTAGTGGTTCCTTGTTCGGGACCGGATTATTTTACGACGGCCAAGTTCTTCCGCGCCAACTCGATCGGCGAAAGCCAGGATCAGGTAACTTCCAAAAAGAAGGCTTTGACCAACGCGCGAAATGAGTTGGCACAAGCTATTCAGACTACGGTGAAGACGGTCACGGACAACTACGTGAACTCGCGCGAGATGAACAATCGTGAGGAAGTTGAGGAGCGCTTCGAAAGTCTGAACCGCGAGGTTGTTGACCAGACGCTGTCCGGAATCCGCACGCTTTGTGAGAAGCTTATGAGAACGGACCAGGGAACGTACAAGACCTATGTCGCTATCGAGCTTTCCGCTGATGAGCTTGTCGCCAAATACAATGAGCGTATTTCGAAGGATGAACGCCTGAAGATCGACTATGACTACGAAAAGTTCAAGGAGACCTTCGAGAAGGAAATGGAGAAAATGGGTGGTGGCAACTAGTGGCCGGCAATAAGATTTAATAGGAGCTGCCCGCAAGGGCAGCTTTTATTTTTTAGCCTGAAACAGACATGGCTGGATATTCAGGAACTCCACTGGTAAAAAAACTCGGCGTCAAGCCCGGAGCGGAGATGTTCGTCCTACGGCCACCCGAAGAATACTTTGATTGGCTCCAGCCGTTGCCGCCGGATGTGAAAGTGCGGTCGCGACTTTCCGGGGCGCTGGACTTCATTCATCTTTTCGTCAAAGACTCGCGTGCTTTCAAGGAAGCTTTTTCGAAAGCAAAGAAATCGCTGAAGAAGGACGGCATGCTCTGGGTCTCATGGCCGAAGAAATCTGCGGGTGTTGCCACTGATCTCGATGAAAACCTGATCCGCGACTATGGCCTGAAGGAAGGACTCGTTGACGTCAAGGTCTGCGCTGTAGACGAAGTTTGGTCGGGATTAAAATTCGTTGTCCCCCTTCGCGATCGCTAGTTAAAACCCCGACACAGAGATCCCGACGGTATAGTAGGATGTCTTGGTTTCCGCGGGACCTTTCCCTTCCCGGAACATCGGATTAATATTGTAGACCCCGAAGAAACTGAAATTGCCGATGAAGATCTTCATGTAGGCGCCGTAGCGGATGGGACTAAGGTTGAAGTCTTGTTTATTCTTCAGAGTCTTGAGATCACCATCTTCCTTGTATTTAAGCTTGGTATGCGAGTTGACAAGGTAGCCGACTCTTCCGCCGAGGGCGACCTTGAAGCTTCGCGATGGGTCGTCGGGGTTGGTACTAAAACGGAACTCGACAGGCACATCGATGTAGTTGAGGGCCAGCATTGATTTGTGAGTTGCATAGGTATCCGACCAGTTGACCTGGCCCAGGCTGTCGTCGTCATATATATAATTGAGGGCCTCAACAAAGCGCGTGTTGCCTTCATTGTCGAACATGAGGGTGGCGGCGCGACGTTCAATCGTATCGGTCGGGAAGTATTCTTTAAATCCCATGAACTTGAAGCGGTCCATGCCGATGCCAATGCCAGGATGAAAGCTAAATTTTGTCTTCCCGATGCGAATGTCCGGTTGAAAATAGACATTGAAGGTGCGCGATCCCCAGAACCCGTAGTCGATGTCGTTGGGTGTTTCGGTCAGGCGGCTGACACCGAGTTCAAGGCTGAAAGCGCCTGGGATATCGGGTCGCCCTTTGCGAGGAGCATTGTCGGTCGACTGGGAAAAGACCACCGAGGGAAGGATGAACAGCAGTATAACCGGAGCGAGCTTAGCCATCATTTCACGTGTTTCTAAAACAGGGTCAAAAATAGCTTTTTTGTCGGCAGGGCCAAATCCCGTGTTTTGTTGCGTTGATTAATTCTTTACATTTGCAGTCCAAAATTTTGCCGTGTGTTGGGATAGACCTCGCATGGTCGAGTTTTTGCAGCGCTCGTAGCTCAACTGAATAGAGCATCTGACTACGGATCAGAAGGTTTGGGGTTTGAATCCCTACGAGCGCACAGTGAGTGAACAGGCCCCGGGTTTCCCGGGGCTTTTTGATTTCGTGGCGGCGCGAGCCAGGCGTTTCGCCTGAGAGAGTGACGACTCGAAATCAAAAATCCTGCGCGAAGCGAAGGCTGGTCACTTGGACCTATGCGAAGGCCGGGATCACCGTTTCGGTAATCCCTACGAGCGCACAGTGAGTGAACAGGCCCCGGGTTTCCCGCGAAGCGAAGGCTGTTCACAGCGGTCACGGCGCAATAGCGCGCACCAGCACAACACACGTCTGTATTTATGATCAAAGTCATAGCTGAAATTTCCAGCTTTTAATAAAATTGCGGCTGCCTGAAATCCCGGAATGATGATTGTATCACGACAACGAACAGTTAAAGAAACGGAGCGGCTTGTTTCAGAAATTGAGAGGCTGAAAGTGGAAAAGAACGTCGTCGTGCTGGCCCATTACTACCAGCACGGAGAGGTTCAGGACATAGCCGACTATGTGG
>CAZLWX010000030.1:0-36751 GCA_964563295.1 uncultured Roseivirgaceae bacterium
TTAATTGTTCCGGGAGGCATCAATTTTCCGGCGCCGATAATGACGATGGGGAGTATGGGTTGCTGGGTATCGACCGCGATTCGAAAGGCGCCGTCGTGAAAAGGTTGCAGTATATCACGCGTTCGATTCTGAGTGCCTTCCGCAAAAATGAGGATCGAAATACCCCTGGCCAGTGTAGCTTTCAATCGATCGATGCTTTTTTTGCGACTCTCACCGCTTGATCGATCGACAATGATCGTAGCCGCCCGGGCGATCCATCCGAAAATTGGTATTTTTTTCAGCTCTTTTTTTGCTAACGGGCGAAATTGCCCGGGTATCAGCATGCGGATGCCAGGCAGGTCAAGATAAGAAGTGTGATTGCTGACATATATATAGGACTGTCCTTTCGTGAAATGGTGACGTCCGTGAAATTCATAACGTATGCGGGTCAGCATACTGAAGATCCAGCTCCACGCGTATAAAAAGGCGTAACCGATTTTGCCTGCCTGTTGTCCAAAAAAGAAAGGGACGACAATGCCAGGGAGTAGAATAATCATGAACACCGTAAAGACAAGGAAAACCCATGCCTTGTACAACGTACTAAGAATGCTGCGGAGAATTTTCAATGGATGTCAGTCGATTATTTTGGGAACGCGAAAATATTCCCCATCCTGAACGGGAGCGTTGAGCAGGGCGCGCTCGTGGCTGAGAGGATCACCGGCCTGGTCCTCGCGGGTTGCGTTGATCTCGTACGACATGGTCGTCAAGGGTTCGACCCCGGTCGTATCAATCTCATTTAATTTTTCAACCCAATCTACGATCGCTGTCATATCAGCCATCATCCTGGCAGCACTTTCCTCATCAAACTCTAGTCTGGCCAGATGAGCGATCCTATCGAGTTGCGTGCGGTCGACCTTCATGCACTAGTTGTTTTTGAAGTTCAGTTTGGATAATGCCTTTTATGTGGGATTTGAACAATTCAATTTCTTCGATTTTGTACGCCGACGGGTGTATAGGTTCATGAAAAATAATTCGCAATGGTCGCCACCTTACCAGAAACTCGTCGACCGGCAAAATTATCCAATTAAACGGTATCGTCACAGGCACGATTGGAATTTGTTTCTCGATAGATGCACGAAAAGCACCATCTTTGAACGACGCCATTTCCGGGGGATTCTCAGAGACAATTCCACCCTCCGGGAATATCACAAGGCTTTTACCCTCGTCAATCGCGGCTAGTGTTTTCAGCATGGTCGAATACCGGCTTCTCAGTCTCGATCGATCGACTGTAATGTGCAGCTTCCTGTACATGAACCCGAACAGGGGAATGTTTTCCATGTCGTTTTTGCCGACGAAAATCGTGTTGTGCCGATTGAGCCCCATGGCGGCGATGTCGAGATAAGAAAAATGGTTAGCGCAAAAGATATACTGGGCAGTGGGAATAAGCTCATCGCGGTATTCAACTGAAAACGGAATGGCCATGAGCGTAAACAGACATTTCGCCCACCACCGATTCAGTATGCCGACTAACCGGAATTGTTTTCTGAAAACAATTGGAACAAGCAAAGGGATGAAGAAGAGAAGGAAAAGGATCGAAAACAGGATCAGGCCGTAGAGCGTGTATACTCTTCTAAGCAACTTCATGAATCGACACTATCATCAACGCGACTTATACTCAGCTTTGTTTTCGAGGTATTGAAGTATGCAGCGCTCGTTGCGGAGGAGCTCCGCCGCGTTCTCCACCTCGATGTGTGATTTTGCATCATCCATCTGTTCGTTGACGGCGTGCTTGATCTCTTTCATTCTCATGCACTCAATGAAACGCTTAACGTCTTCACGGGTCTCCAGGATCAGCTCGGGTACCTTCGCCGGCTTGTCGTCATCGCCTTTGGCCACCATCGTGAAATAAGAAGAATTCGTGTGCTTCACAGTTCCCAGCTTGACGTTCTGGGACTCAACGCGAATTCCGACAACGAGCGACGTGCGTCCGACGTAATTCACCGAGGCGTGTAGTGATACCAGCTCGCCAACCTCGACTGGCTGGAGAAATTCCACCTTATCGACCGAAACGGTTACACAGTACGTCCCCGCGTGTTTGCTCGCGCAAGCGTACGCGACCTTGTCCATTAGTGAAAGCAGAATTCCGCCATGGATCTTACCGCCAAAGTTGGCATACGAAGGGATCATGAGCTCCGTGATCGTGGTCTGTGAATGCTTCACAGGCCTGGCCAGCGGGGTTGTCATACCAGTTGTTTTCCAAAAGATAGGAATTTTTTTGCCTTGAACCCAGGTTTCGATGTGCTAGAGGCCTTTCAAACGTGCAACCATCAGCAGACCCATGATGCTTAAGGCATCGGTAATTTTTCCCTGCTGAACCATCGTGATGGCATCCCTGAGCGGTAGTTTCCAAACCTTAAGGTCTGCTTCTGTGTCTTCCAACTCATTCGTGCCGTGCTGCAGGTCCTCGGCCAGAAAGACAAAGCCAGCCTCATCTGTCACCGAGTTCGATGTATGAACCCGAAGAATTTGCGTCCACTTGCCGGCCGTCAGCCCGGTCTCCTCGCGCAACTCGCGTTTCGCGGCGACGGCGGCTTCTTCTGACATCAGGCCGCCGCCTTCGGGTATCTCCCAGGAATACGCGTCGAGGGTATAGCGGTATTGGCCTACTAGCCACGTATTTAGGTTCCGATCGACTGGAACAATTCCGATAGCCTGATTCTTGAAGTGCACTTTTCCATAGATTCCACTCGTGCCGCCCGGATTGATGACCTGGAACTCGGTAACTTCGATCCAACGGTTTTCATATTTCTTTTCACCCGAGAGCGTTTTCCATGGGTTCACAATTTTTTTTTCTTCCATGTTAATTCAAGTGTTTTGGGTTAGCGCGTTGAAACTGAATTGCCTACCGTTGCCGTGCAAGACCGGCTGGCCTTGTCAAAGCTATCAAATTCTTTTGGCGTCCGTTGATTTGATTTATTTTTACCCCGATTGAATAAAGAACTATGCTGCGCTCGTCATTTACGAAAGACCTGGTCGAAGCGGGATGCGACGAAGCTGGGCGCGGCTGTCTTGCGGGGCCGGTGGTTGCCGCGGCGGTGATCTTACCGAAGCGATATCGGCACAAGAAACTCAACGATTCCAAACAACTGACGCGTGAAGAGCGTGAAGAACTACGCTACGTCATTGAACGCGACGCGCTCGCGTGGGCCGTCGGCGAGGTTTCTCATGAAGAGATCGATAAGATCAACATTCTCAACGCATCATTCAAGGCCATGCACCTTGCGCTCGATCAACTGACGATGGAGCCAGAACTCCTCCTTATTGATGGCAATCGCTTTAACCCGTATAAAACTCTTCGGCACGAGTGCATCATCAAAGGAGATGGGAAGTACCTGTCAATCGCCGCTGCCTCGGTGCTGGCGAAAACGTATCGCGACGAGCTCATGTGTAACCTGGCTAAACAGTTCTGTGGCTATGGGTGGGAGACCAACGTTGGATATCCAACGCCCGAGCATCGCGAAGGCATTCGACAGCTGGGCATTTCACCCTATCACCGCCTTTCATTTACCCTTCTGCCTATTCAACTCGAACTTTTCGAGGAGGAGGAATAATCAATCAGGCTCTTTCGGACTTGTTTGCCAGTCGGCTTTTCCAAAAGCCATAGCTGAAATAGATTACTAGTCCAAACGCCATCCAGCCGAAGAAAACCTCCCAACTGCGAGCAGGAATTTCAATCATCAGGTAGGTGCAGCACAACATACCTAGCACAGGAATCAACGACAACTTCTTGATGAAGCTGACCACCGCCATCCCGCCAGCAATCAAAATGAACAAGAGGAAAAGGATGTCTTGTCTTGAATACGTTGCTAATGCTTCAGAAACCCGGTCGCGGAAGAAATAGAGGAACAAGACCAACAACGCCGGGACGATTAGTTGACCGTTAATATAGGGGAGTTTGAAACGTCTGCCCCGCTGGGCGCCGGGCTCGTCAGCAGGCAGTACCAGGACGCCGCCGCACACGATGGCAAAGGCGAACAGCGTTCCAATGCTGGTCAGGTCAGTCATCAAACCGCTCTCAATAAACATGGAAGGGATAGCAACAATAATTCCCGTGATCACTGTTGCGAATGCGGGTGTCTGAAATTTCGGGTGAATCCGCCCGAATCTCCTGGGAAGCAGACCATCGCGGCTCATGCTCATCCAGATTCGCGGCTGTCCGAGCTGGAATACCAGTAGCACACTCGTTGCGGCCACTACGGCGCTGACGGAAATAAAGAATCCGACTTTGCTCAGGTTGATCTTTTCAAAGACGTAGGCCAGCGGGTCATACACGTTGGCAAATTCGGAGTAGTTTACCATGCCTGTAATCACGAGAGTGACCACGACGTAGATAAGCGTACAGATAATGAGGGAGTACATCATTCCACGCGGCAAATCGCGCTGTGGATCCTTGCACTCTTCCGCTGTTGTCGAGATCGCATCGAATCCGATGTAGGCGAAAAAGACGGCTGACACACCCTTCAAAACACCGGAGAACCCGTTCGGGAGAAAAGGCGACCAGTTGTCCGTGTCGATATAAAAGAGGCCGATGAGCACCAGCGCACCGAGCACGACAAGCTTGAGGCCAACCATGAAATTGGCCGACTTTTTACTCTCTTTTATTCCCACATAGGCGAGAATAGTTATCAGGACGACAATTGTGGCGGCGGGAAGATTTGCGATGAGCCGGATTCCGGCGATCGTCGGTGCGGTGGCCCACGCCAGGGAGGTGGTATCAGTCCCGGTTTCCAGAGCACGTTGAAACACCTGACGCGCAGTTTCATGATCAGTCGCCAGCCAGGCCGGGATGTGAACGCCCACACCTTCGAGAAGATTGTTGAAGTAGCTGCTCCAGGAAATCGATACAACGACGTTGCCGATGCCATATTCGAGAATCAGTGCCCAACCCAGTATCCAGGCTACGACTTCTCCAAAGGTCACATACGAATACGTATACGCGCTGCCCGCAACCGGCACGCGGGATGCGAATTCAGCATAACATAACGCCGTAAACCCACACGTAACCGCTGTTATGATAAAGAGAAATATAACGCCGGGGCCGCCGTCAAACGCCGCCTGCCCAATAGTTGAAAAGATTCCCGCACCGATCACGGCGGCTATACCCATGCTGGTCAGATCACGAACGCCCAACACTTTTCTCAATTGTCCGCTCGACTCGTCAACGTCATCGCGGACTGTGGTCGTGAGCGGCTTTTTTCGAAAAAGTGAGTTTGACATCAGCGGGATTTTGGCTGGCCCAAAATAAAGAAAAATTAATACAGTTCAGCTATGAACAGTTTTTCGGCAAATTATTGTTATCAAGGCGGTCGGAGATGAAAATGAGGTGATTTTTCAATAACTTCAACCTTCAGATCATGCCGCAATTTTTTTTTGACTTGACTTTTTAATGGAACCTGCTCTTGGGCATAACGGTGATCAGCAACTCAGTATACACGGTGAAAGAATAAACATCACTCCTGAGGAGATCAATGGCCTGCCGCTAAAGACATTTGGCGGAAAGACCGTCGTTATCAGCGATCCGCTCCAGGTTGCCCGGGTGGTCAAAGAGATCCGGCAACACGATGTAGTCGGGTTTGATACTGAAACGCGACCGAGCTTCAAGCGCGGACAGTTTTACCAGGTCGCACTGCTCCAGTTGGCTTTGCCGAAAAAAGCATTTCTCATACGGGTTAATCGCACTGGATTAACGGATGAACTCGCTTCTTTCATGGAGAATCCGGCGATCATCAAGACCGGGGTCGGCATACGCGATGACCTCAAGGCCCTGCAGAAATTGCGCTCTTTCCGCCCGGAGGGATTTCTGGATCTCTCGGTGCTTGCCAAAAAAGCCGGCCTGCAGGTCGAGAGCGTAAAGAAACTAACGGCCCTCCTATTGGGATTCCGAATTTCCAAAAGTGCCCAGACATCAAACTGGGAAGCTCAAACCTTTACCAGGAAACAGATTGAATACGCGGCCACCGACGCATGGGTGTGTCTCGAATTGTATCATAAGCTGACCAGAGAGGCCGTGTGACGATTCCAATTGCTGCTCGACGTCGATCCCTTATTACTCATGAAATCCACCGTTCGAATTCTCTCAAAAGAGCTCCTGTCCGATAACTGGTATAAGCTCTACAAGTACACCTATGAAACCATCGACCGGAAGGGATCAAAGAAGGTCGAGCGCCGGGAGGCCTACGACCGAGGCGACGGCGCCGTGATCTTGCTCTACAACAAGGAAAGGCAATCGGTGATATTGACCGAGCAATTCAGGCTTCCAACATACATTAACGGTAACCCTACTGGTATGATGATCGAAGCCTGTGCCGGTCTGCTGGATCTCGACAACCCGGAAGACTGCATTCGCAAGGAAACTGAAGAAGAAACCGGGTACCGTGTAAAAGATGTTCACAAGGTATTCGAACTGTATATGTCACCTGGCTCGGTTACGGAAATCCTGCATTTTTTTATCGCCGAATACTCTCCGGATCAACAGGTCAACGAGGGTGGCGGAGTGGAAGGAGAAGAAAACATTCAGGTGCTCGAAGTCCCTTTCGGGAAAGCCTGGAACATGATCTTCAATGGTGAGATTCGGGATGCCAAGACGGTGATCCTGCTGCAATATGCGCGGCTCAATAGCCTGATGCCTGCGTGAATCGTTACGAGAAGCATTATAGCCTCGCTTTTTGTAACTTCACCTTCTAACCTGAATCGCTATGTCCCGCTTGTTGCTTTCGGCATTCTTTTTAGCATCTGTCTTCATCTCCCATTCCCAAACCCTCCGTGTGTCAGATCCTGTTTGTGAGTACCGTGACAATTTGCTCGGTACTGATGTTGTGAAGCCCCGCTTTAGCTGGCGCCTGGAGAACGGAAAAAACACAAACGTCATTCAAACCGCGTATGAGATTCGTGTTGCGAAAGACGCCGCGACGCTGGCCCGGGGCAAAGGCCTCATTTGGGAGTCCGGCCGGGTTCCATCGGATCAGTCGCAATTCATTGTGTATGGCGGTCCTGCCCCCAGGTCAAAAGAACGTTTCTACTGGCAGGTTAGAGTATGGGATAACCACAAGAACACATCACCGTGGAGTGAAGTTGGATTCTGGGAGATGGGCTTGCTTGATCAAAGTGATTGGAAAGGCAAGTGGATTACGTCCGGGCTAGCCGGCGATTCGATCAATGGACCAGTACCGCTATTCAGAAAAACGTTTACACTCCAAAGAGATGTCGCCGCGGCCCGCGTGTATGTGACGGCACGAGGACTATATGAGGCCTTCATCAACGGTCAACGTGTCGGCGACGGATGGCTTACCCCCGGGTGGACGAGTTACAGTAACCGTATTCAATACCAGGTATACGATGTGACCAATCTCGTTGGCAATGGGAATAATGTAGTCGGCGCCATTGTCGGCAATGGTTGGTATCGCGGCCCATTGGCATGGGAGCATAATCAGGGCATTTATGGTAAGGAGACCGCCCTCTTGTTCCAACTGGAAATAACGTATACCGATGGGTCGAGCGAGATGGTCGTGAGCGATGATTCATGGAAAACATCTTTGGGTCCGTGGCTGTCGTCAGAAATTTATCACGGTGAGCGATACGATGCCCGCAAGGAAAAAGAAGGATGGCTTCAAGCGGGGTATGACGATCGCAATTGGATGCCGGCGAAGATATCTCAACAACCGTCGGCTGAGCTGATCGCCACCTATGGACCTCTCGTTACACGGCACGAGACGTTCAAACCGGTAAAGATCTTTACTACGCCGAAAGGAGAGTTGGTGGCTGACTTCGGGCAAAACCTGGTAGGGTTGCTGCAGTTCAGACTCCGGGGCAAGGCGGGCCAAACAATTACGATCCATCATGCTGAAGTGCTCGACAAGGATGGTAATTTCTACATCGACAACCTGCGCGCGGCGAAACAAAAGATCGAGTACACATTCAAAGGAAGCGGAGAGGAAGTCTATGAACCTCACTTGACCTTTATGGGCTTCCGGTACGTCCGGCTGCAGGGATATTCCGGACAGCTTCAGCCTGCTGACCTAACGGCAACCGCATTGTACTCTGACATGATGCCGACTGGAAATTTCGAATGTTCCAACCCGCTGGTCAATCAACTTCAGCATAACATCCAATGGGGTCAAAAGGGAAATTTCCTGGATGTGCCTACGGATTGTCCTCAGCGCGATGAACGGCTGGGATGGACCGGCGATGCACAGGTCTTCTCACGCACTGCGGCGTTTAACATGAATACAGCTTCATTCTTCAGCAAATGGTTGAAGGATCTCGCCGCAGATCAGCGCGATGACGGCGCTGTGCCCTTTGTCATACCAAATGTATTAAACCAGAATGCCGCCGCTTCCGCGGGATGGGCGGATGCCGCAACGATCATCCCCTGGACTATGTACAACGCATTCGGTGATGTGCGAGTCCTCGAAAATCAGTACGAAAGCATGAAGGCATGGGTTGGTTATATGGAAGCACAAAGTGTCAATAACCTTTGGAACACAGGCTTTCATTTTGGCGATTGGCTCTTCTATCGGCCGTTTGACGATAACGACGGAAGGTCGGCGGTCACAGACAAGTACCTGATTGCCCAGTCTTTCTTCATTTACTCAACAGAGCTTCTGCTCCAGGCTGCGAAGGTACTCGGCAAGACCGATGACGTGTCCAAATACAGCGACCTTGTTTCGAAGATCAAGGAAGCCTACCTGAAGGAGTACGTTACTCCGTCGGGCAGGTTGGTGTCAGGCACGCAAACCGCCTATGTGCTGGCTTTGAACTTCGATATCCTGCCTGAACATTTGCGCGCAGCTACGGCGACCAGGCTTGCTGACAACGTCAAGGCTTACGGCAACCACCTTACTACAGGCTTCCTCGGAACACCTTATTTATGTCATGTGCTCTCCCGGTTTGGCTACACGCAATTGGCATACTCCCTGCTCATGCAAGAGACTTATCCCTCATGGCTTTATCCGGTGAAAATGGGCGCGACCACGATCTGGGAGCGTTGGGACGGTATCAAGCCGGATGGCAGCTTCCAGACACCCGGGATGAATTCCTTTAATCACTATGCGTATGGCGCGATCGGCGACTGGATGTATCGAACGGTCGCGGGAATTCGCGAGGCTGCACCAGGTTACAAGAAGATTATCATCGCTCCTGAGCCGGGCGGGGGACTCACCAACGCCTCCGCAAGCCTCATGTCACCTTATGGGTTGATTAAGTCAGGCTGGAAGATTCAAAACGGGATTTTCCGACTCGAAGTCACTGTTCCGCCGAACGCCACTGCGGATGTTGTTCTTCCCGATGTATCGGGATTAACGGCCACGCCTTCGTTGACTCCCCAACGGCAGAATGGCAAGGCTCACTTTGCAATTGGTTCAGGGACCTACCGATTTGAACATCCGGCTGGCAACGTAAATTGACCGTAAACCTGTCCTCTGTTCGCGTTTACCGACGCCAATCCTTCGTTCGCCTACGCGGATTTGTTAGCCGCCTATTGGCTATGGCTGGGCATGTGCGGTGCCCGTATATTAGCATAAACAAACACAAATTATGGAAACCGTTAATCAAAATACGAACACACGTCCAGTAGAGATGCATTCGGGCTCGAACCGAAAAGGCAGGATATTCGGAGGACTTCTCATCGTTGTTGTCGGGGTTGTGTTTCTCCTGGACCGGACAGGTATCGACTTCCCACGCTGGTTCTTCTCTTTGGAGACTGCTTTGATCATGCTCGGCATCTATATTGGAGTCCGTCATGCATTTCGTCGTATTGTGTGGGTTGTTCCCGTTGCCATTGGGGCGTTCCTTTTGATCGACGACTTTTTCCCGTACTACGACTTTTCGGATTACATATGGCCGTTGGTGATCATTGGTGTAGGTCTCTCCATTATGCTCAGAGCGGGTCGGAGAAGCCGAGAGCCATATTGGAGAAAATGGGAAGCCGCGAACACCGAAAATTTCGGTGACGACTACATCGATTCCACAGTAATGTTTGGTGGTGTAAAGAAGAACATTATTTCCAAGAACTTCCGCGGCGGCGATGCAACGACAGTTTTTGGAGGGACCGACATCAACCTCTCACAGGCCGACATCAACGGACGTGTCGTGCTCGACCTAACCCAGGTATTCGGGGGCACCAAGCTGATTGTTCCAGCCCATTGGAAGATTCAATCCGAAGACCTGGTGGCAATTTTTGGAGGAGTGGAGGACAAACGTCCCATCCTGAGCGACACTTCGAAAGTCGATCCGTCGAAAGTGCTGGTGTTGAAAGGTACCTGTATCTTCGGCGGTATTGATATCAAGAGTTACTAATAAATCCTGAACCGACATGAACTGGTATATTGCGAAAATAGTCTTTAATATTTCAGCTGAGAATACAAGGCACACCCCGCAGTTTGACGAGCAGCTCCGATTGATCGCAGCCGCCGATGTGGAGGAAGCATTTCACAAGGCCAGGGCGCTGGGTCTGCAGGAGGAAGATTGCTTCGTTAACGAGAACAAGAACCGGGTTCGGTGGGAGTTTATCAACGTGGCGGAGATCACTCCTGTCAAGAGGCTTGAAGACGGTATGGAGCTCTATTCTCACATACATGAAACGGATGAAGCGAAGTCGTACATCAACTGGGTGCATCAAAAAGCTATCCTCCTTCGCGTCAGCGCAGCCGCGTCGTGATAGTTCGTCAATGAATTGATACAAAATCTCTCATACCGAAGGCTCGGCCTCTTCTTCTTCGCCTGGTGCCTCTGCTGGACAGGACTCCAGGCGTTGGCATTGCAGCTGACGTTCACTTTCCCGTGGACAACCAACCTGATTGACTCCGGTGTGACCAACCTGCTTATCGCGATAGCGGGATACGACATGATCCTTGTCATGAAGGTGTATCAGCCCCGCCAGTTTGTTCGCCTCGTGATGAGTATTGGTCTTGCCGGCTTGTGTGTTTATGCGGTATATCATATTGCTCCATTGCTGATCGACGACGACGGCTACAAAACCTTTCTTGGTCAGTCATTATTTTTTCGGGGGCTCTATTCCTGGCTGATGATTACTCTTGTTACAACCATGAGCTGGCTATGGGTTACGATACAGGAGTATCAGGCAGTTGACGCCAGAAAAGCCGACATTGAAAAGCTGGCAAAGGAGGCTGAGCTTGCGCGGCTAAGACTACAACTTCAGCCTCACTTTCTTTTCAACAGCTTGAACTCGATCAGCGCGCTCGCCGGCACTAACCCTGACGCCGCCCGAAAGATGATCCAACAGCTTTCCGACTTTCTTCGCGGGACCGTCAGGAAAGACGACGACCAAATGGTTCTCTTCGGAGACGAGTTGGAGCACCTTCGCCTCTACCTTGAAATTGAGAAGGTCCGATTCGGTCATCGGCTTAACACGGAAATTGTTTCAGATGAACAAGCGGGCAAAATGAAACTTCCGTCGCTCTTGTTGCAGCCCCTCGTGGAGAATTCCATCAAATTTGGCTTGTACGATACCATCGGACAGATTACCATCACGATCCAGGCGCAGGGCGACGATGGCTATCTCGAAGTTTCGATTACAAATCCCTTTGATGCGGCTACGGCGCAACCGCGGCATGGAACAGGCTTTGGCCTGGCATCGGTGCAGCGCCGTTTATATTTGCTCTACGGCCGACAGGATCTGTTGGACACACGGCCTTCAAAAGAAACTTTCACGACAACCGTCAGAATTCCACAAATGGCATGATCAAAGCTGTAATCATCGACGACGAACCGCTCGCGCGGAGTATAGTTGCAGAATTCCTGCGCCCTTATTCTGATGTTGAAGTCGTGGAAGAGTGCAACGATGGATTCGAGGGCGTGAAGGCCATCACTAATCACCGGCCGGAGCTTATCTTTCTCGATATCCAGATGCCCAAAATCAATGGCTTCGAAATGCTGGAACTTATCGACAATCCGCCCGATGTAATCTTTACAACTGCCTTTGATGAATACGCCATCAAAGCTTTCGAAACGCATGCTGTGGACTACCTGCTTAAGCCTTTCAGTAAAGAGCGGTTTGACAAGGCACTGCAAAAGTGGTTCTCCCAGCGAGGGCAGCGGCGAACCGTACCCGACTCCTTTGATGACGAAGTCAGGCAGCCCGAAGAAAAGACTCGCGTGGTTGTTCGCGAAGGAGCGAACATCCGGATTATTCCCGTCAGTGACATCCATTACATCGAGGCGTACGACGACTATGTCAAGATTTTTACAAAGGACGAAATGTTCCTGAAAAAGAAGACCATGTCATTCTATGAGCGATCGCTGGAACCCACGCGGTTTGTGCGGGTTCACCGCTCCTATATTATTCAGCTTGGACAGCTGACCCGCATTGAGCCCCTGGAGAAAGATACGCACGTCGCTCTTTTGAAAAGCGGCGCCAGAATTCCACTGAGCAAATCCGGATATTCACGTCTCAAAGAGGTGCTCGGGCTTTAGCGATTTTTTGGAATCTGCCCTTCTTTACCTTTATTTGTTTTATCGCCCATGTCGTCCCGAAAACCCGCGCTCGCTTTCATCTTTGTCACCTTGTTGATTGATATCACCGGATGGGGTATCATCATTCCGGTAGTGCCAAACCTCATCATGGAGATCGCCGACGTTTCAAATACCGAGGCTGCGAACTACGGCGGGTTCCTGGTGGCGGCTTATGCGGCAATGCAGTTCGTTGCAGCTCCCATCGTCGGCGCGCTCAGCGATCGATACGGTCGACGGCCCGTGTTGCTCGCTTCACTGTTCGGATTCGGTGTGGATTACCTCTTGACCGCTTTTGCGCCTAACCTGAGCTGGCTGTTCATCGGCCGGACGATCGCCGGAGTTATGGGTGCTAGTTTTACCACAGCGGGTGCGTACATCGCCGACGTCAGTACTCCGGAAAAGAGAGCACAGAATTTCGGGTTGATCGGCGTTGCTTTCGGACTGGGATTCATCATTGGCCCCGTGATCGGAGGATTTCTTGGCGGAATGGGCCTTCGCACTCCGTTCTTTGTGACGGCAGGACTCACCTTCGTGAACTGGCTGTATGGCTATTTCATCGTGCCTGAGTCGCTCAAGCCGGAGAACCGCCGCAAGTTTGAGTGGAGGCGTGCGAACCCCGTTGGCACGCTGAAGAGCTTGTTTCGATATCCCGTTATCGCTGGATTATTTGTCGCGATGGCGTGCCTCTACATTGCTGTCCACGCGGTCCAGAGCAACTGGTCTTATTATACAATCGAGAAGTTCGGATGGGGCGTATCGCAGATCGGTATTTCTCTGGGCGTCATCGGTCTGGCATTTGCAATCGTCCAGGGCGGACTCATCCGCGTCATTATTCCACGACTAGGCCTTCAGCGGAGCGTCTATGTCGGACTTGGGCTGCACGCCGCAGGGTTCCTGTTGTTTGCCCTCGCGTCTCAGGGATGGATGATGTACGCATTCACCATCGTCTATTGCATGGGAGGAATCGCCGGGCCGGCCCTGCAGGGAGTCATGTCCAACACCATACCACCCAATGAACAAGGTGAACTACAGGGAGGATTTACCAGCCTCATGAGCTTGACGTCGATCTTTGGACCGCTAATCATGAACAGCATCCTGTTTCATTATTTCACTTCTCCCGAGACTCCTTATTATCTGCCCGGAGCGCCGATGCTCCTGGGCTGTCTGCTCGCGTTGGTCAGCGCCATACTGGCCCGGCGGAGTCTCAAGCGCAGCGTAGTGAACGTTCCATTAGCGACAAACGCGACTTCAACATAAGTAATGATCAATCACGCCGGATGATTGGCCTCACCGTCATCAATCGCAAAGTCCATGATTTGTCTCATCGTTTTCATAAGGTCAAGCCTTTCGCGAAGTTGTTTCTGATCGCGGTATTTATACCGGCCACGCAAGGCGCACACATCCTCAAAACTTTGTTTTTCAACCTCTATGTCGAAGTCATTGATCAGCTTCATAACATCGGGTGTCGACGGGTAGTCGTATTTCACGAAAACAGGGGCGGTAACGGTCCGAACGACGATACCGGCTTTTTCTAAGGCATCCGCAGCGGCAGTCCGGTAAGCATTGATTAGTCCCCCAACGCCCAGTTTGGTGCCGCCGAAGTATCGAACAACGACAACCAGCGTATTCGTTAATCCGCGCGATCGGATTTGCCCGAGTATTGGATCACCGGCGGAATGATTGGGTTCGCCGTCATCAAAGGCACGGTGTTTCTGGTTACTGACACCGATCAGGTACCCGAAGCAGTGGTGACGAGCGTCGAAATATTCCTTTTTCAAGGCGTTGTGCATTGCTTTTACTTCGTCCTCGGTTTCTACCGGATAAGCAAATGCCAGAAACCTGCTGCCTTTCTCTCTGTAAAGGCCCTGGCCGGGCCCGGCGACGGTTTTATATGTGTAATCTTGGGTCAATGTGCTTTGGCGGTAAGTTAACAACAACCTCATTTTGGTGGAAATCGCGTTGATTCCGCGAGGGAAACTGTTACGTGGCGACTGTTTCTGGCGTCTAATGGAATTAATGGGGCGATCCGTGCAACCATTTCAGGGCCGGGGAGTCTCTCCATGTTAGTAGCTACAAACAAGACTATTCTTATGAAAAAGCTGATTTTATTCTTCATTGCCGCGACCCTGGCAGTTCCAGTACTGGCGCAGACTCGTGAAACGCGGACGGTAAATTCTTTCACCAGGATTAGTTTCCGCCATTCCGGAAAAATATATGTCAAACAGGGTAGCCCTCAGAAAGTGGAACTTCAAGGTGACAAAGACATCCTCGAAAAAATCGAGACAGATGTCGATGGTAGTCGGCTGGTGATCGGAAGGAAGGATACCAGGTGGTTTGGCGATTGGAATGACCATGATGACATCACGGTCTACATTACCGTTCCGAAGATTGAGGGGCTTTCCGTGAGCGGCTCCGGAGACCTGATGAGTGAAGGAAAAATAACGGGCGACGACATGAACCTGAATGTCAGTGGATCCGGAAGCGTGGTGGTCGAGTTGGACCTCACTGGCGAGCTTGAAGCCGATGTATCAGGTTCAGGAAACATCGAAGTTAAGGGGTCATGCAAGAGTTTTGAAAGCGATGTGAGTGGATCAGGGAAAGTCCAACTCGCAGCCAACATCCGCGAGGATGCGGACTTTGGTGTCTCCGGGTCGGGAAGAATTATAGCAAAGGGATCCGCTGCCTCGGTTAATACGGCGATCAGTGGTTCCGGCAAGGTGCTGGCGGCTGACCTTGAAACCCGCAGCTGCAAGGTGAAAATTTCCGGCTCCGGCGATGTCGAGATCAATGTGCAGGACGACCTCGATGCAGTCATTTCTGGAAGTGGTTCTGTTTCCTACCGCGGCAATCCTGCCCGCGTGAACAGTCATGCGTCTGGCAGCGGCACCGTGCGGAAACTATAGGAACCAGAAGAATATGAATATAAAAAAACGGAGGGGAGACCTTCCGTTTTTTTATGCTGTTTATCGCCGAGAGTCCCAGTCTTCTATCTTAACTGCGCGCCTGGGCTTGTTGTCCACCACCCTACCGGAAAGAAATTCCAGATTACAAGTGCCAAATTCCAATTAAATCCCAAACTTCAACCTTCAAACATTGGAGTAAGACTGGACGCACCGCGCTTGAAGGATTCGCTTATCAGGAACTCTTTAAGGCCAGTGCTCTAGTCAATAAGGGAGCAAACGTGAAATGTTATGAAAAAATCTGCACTACTGGTCTCTTGTTTCTTGATGGGATTTTTTGGCAGCCATGCCCAGAAGAAAGATTATCCCATTCAGTCGGTAAACTTTACAGAAGTGAAGCTAAACGACAGTTTTTGGCTGCCTCGCATTACCACCAACCACCGGGTGACAATTCCGGCGTCCTTCGAGCGATGTGAGAGCACGGGTCGAGTGAAGAACTTCGAAATGGCCGCTGCGAGGAGCGGCAAGTTTTGTACAATATATCCATTTGACGATACCGACGTGTACAAGACGATCGAAGGTGCCTCATTCTCGCTGAGCCTGATTCCGGATGAAGAGTTGTCGGCCTACCTCGACACGCTGATCGAAAAAATCGGTCTTGCCCAGGAGCCGGATGGATACCTGTACACTGCCCGCACGATCAATCCATTGGAGGCTCATGCGTGGGCGGGCAAGGAACGATGGGAAAAGGAACGAGAACACAGCCACGAACTCTATAATGCCGGGCATCTTTATGAAGCTGCGGCGGCGCATTATCACGCCACAGGCAAGCGCAATTTGTTGGACATCGCGCTAAAGAATGCCGACTTAGTGTGCTCGGTATTCGGTCATGACAGACGCCATGTCGCTCCGGGACACGAAGTGATCGAGATGGGCCTGGTAAAGCTCTATGAGATTACCGGCAGAGAACGATATCTTGAAACCGCAAAATATTTTATTGAGGAGCGCGGCCACTACTCCGGTTATGACAGCACGAGCCGGGATCCGTACAAGAACGGCGCTTATTGGCAGGACCACGTTCCAGTCGTCGATCAGCAGGAGGCCGTTGGGCACGCGGTGAGGGCGGGATATCTCTATTCAGCGGTAGCTGATGTTGCTGCGCTCACAGGTGACCGAGACTTTTTGAACGCCATTGACCGGATCTGGACCAATGTTGTTGAGAAAAAGATCTACGTGCAGGGCGGTATTGGAGCCGTGGGATCAGGCGAGCGATTTGGCGACAATTACGAACTTCCCAATGCGACCGCGTACAATGAAACATGTGCGGCTATCGCCAACGTCTTCTGGAACCAACGCATGTTCCTTCTTCACGGTGAGGCGAAATACATCGACGTGCTCGAAAAGAGTTTGTATAACGCGCTTTTGTCCGGCGTGGGCATGGATGGAAAATCATTCTTTTATACGAACGCAATGGAAGTGAAAAACAGTTTCACGCATAGCGACCTTGAGCGGAGCCGGTCGGGATGGTTCCCATGCTCGTGTTGTCCTACCAACGTTACCCGGTTGATACCATCGATCCCCGGGTATATGTACGCGCAACGGGAAAACATGCTGTACGTAAACTTGTACGCCAGTAGCAAAACGAATATTGACCTTCCGGCCGGGCGCGTGGAGGTGATGCAGGAGAATAACTATCCGTGGGACGGCGGGCTTCGGTTCGAAATCAATCCGCAAAAGGCGCTCGCCTTCAACCTACTGCTCCGAATTCCAGGATGGGCGAGAGAAGAAGTTATCCCTTCGAAACTCTATGCATTCGCCGAACCAACGCGCGAGCATGTAACCATCAAGGTGAATGGCAACGCGTTTCCGGTTGACCTGCAGCATGGATATGCCGTCATCAACCGGAAATGGAAAAAGGGAGATGTAGTGGAGTTGACGCTGCCCATGCCCGTCCGTCGGGTGGTTTCCGCTGAAGAACTGGTTATCAATACCGGAAGGATTGCTCTACAGCGCGGACCAATCGTTTATTGCGCTGAATGGCCCGACAATGGCGGTAAGACCAGCAACATTATACTACCACGCAGCGCCCAACTTCGGCCTGTTTTCAAACCGGACGTGCTCAATGGTGTGCTGGTACTTGAAGGCGAGGCGATAGGGGTGGTTGTGAGCGACGGCGGTCGGGCCGTGTCAAGTCAACCTCAACCGTTCACCGCGATCCCCTATTACGCATGGGCGCACCGTGGCGAGGGCGAGATGGTCATATGGATCCCCGAGAAGATCTCGGGCATCGACCTGCTTACCAGCAACGGCACACCGTCGAAATAAGCGCGAGTCATCTGGTCATTACTAATAGGCTTTGAAATTTTGTATACCTCCGGGAGTCACTTCGTGAGCTTGTATCTAAATAAGTCTAAATTGTACGATTATTATTTTATTGGGATATGAGAAAAAAAATCCTTGCCGCGATGTCTCTGTTGATTGCAAGCCAGTCAGCGATCATTGGCCAGCCTGTCAACCGCGTGCTCGTACAGGCACGTGAACCCTCAGTTGTAATCAATAAGAATATCTACGGCCACTTTGCCGAACATCTCGGTCGGTGCATCTACGGAGGGTTCTATGTGGGTGAGGATAATAACGCAATTCCGAACACTAATGGGATTCGCAATGATGTGGTAGAAGCGCTTAAGAAGCTAAAGGTACCCAATCTCCGCTGGCCAGGTGGGTGTTTTGCAGACACGTATCACTGGAAAAACGGTGTCGGTGCGAAGAACGAAAGGCCGAAGATGGTGAACGTCTGGTGGGGCGGCGTCACGGAAGATAACAGTTTTGGTACGCATGATTTCCTGAACATGTGCGAGTTGATTGGAGCTGAACCTTACCTCGCTGCCAATGTAGGGAGTGGCACAGTACAAGAGTTGGTTGACTGGGTTCAGTATGTGAATATGGAGTCCGGCAGCCCCATGGCTGATTGGCGCAAAAGTAACGGGCGTGAGAAACCATGGAACGTGACTTACTGGGGTGTCGGGAATGAGGCCTGGGGTTGCGGCGGGAACATGACACCGGAGCACTACGCAAACATCTATCGACAGTATGCGACCTTCATGACCAATTGGGGAAACAGCAGTGGAATTTTTCGAATCGCGTCAGGATCAAACGGACCTGACTACCATTGGACCGAAGTATTGATGCGCGATATTCCGTTGAACATGCTGGAGGGGGTGGCGCTGCATCACTATTCTGTAATAGATTGGGGTAAGAAGGGGTCCGCCACGGCCTTTAGCGATGAAGAATATTTCAAGACGATGCGTGCAGCCTTGCGCATGGAAGAGCTCGTCACCCGGCATTCTACGATCATGGACAGATATGATCCCAACAAGAGGGTCGCGTTGATAGTCGACGAATGGGGAGGATGGTATGATGTGGAGCCGGGTACCAATCCAGGATTCCTGTACCAGCAAAATACCATGCGCGATGCGATGATCGCGGGTATTACGCTTAACATATTTAACAATCATGCCGATCGGGTCCGCGGAGCGAACCTGGCCCAAACCATCAACGTCCTGCAAGCGGTAATCCTGACCAATGAACAACGCATGATCCTGACGCCGACCTATCATGTCATGGAAATGTACAATGTACATCAGGACGCCAAGTTGCTGCCGGTTCAGGTGAGTACGGAGGATTATAGTCTCGGAGCTGAAAAGCTTCCGGCAATTTCGGCGTCGGCCTCTGTTGATGCCAGCGGCGTAACGCATGTCTCGCTTGTCAATATCGACATGGCCCGCGCGCACGATGTCTCGGTCGAGTTTCTGGGGAAGGAATTCAAGAATGTGACCGGCCGCATGTTGAAGAGCTCCAAACCTGGCGACCACAATACCTTTGATGACCCCGGCAAGGTGGTGCCGGTGGAATTCAAGGGAGCTCATCTGAAAGGAAACGTTCTGCAGCTTAGCTTGCCTCCAGTTTCCGTCGTGGTGTTGGAGTTGAAGTAATGGCTCCTTTCTTTTAGTGCACCATCAAATCAATCCGTGCATCAGAATCGCGTTAGCGATGACATATTGGTAGAAAAACTACGAACTCCTATACGCCATATCGTACATAGAATGAACATGCGGCCCGAGAAAAACACGGGCATAGATCCTGATAATCGCGAGGCCGTTGATGATAAAGCTTAATGCGGCTGAAAAGGCGAGGAAAAACTGATCAGCCTGAATATGCGTGAGGATCAGATCTTCTCCGATGAACGTCGGCGTGATGGGAAATCCCGCAAGGCCGAGACAGGATAAAAGAAACACCAGTGCCAGTCCGGGATACATAAACGCATGACCGTGAAATCGATCCAGGGTGATCGCCCGCTCCAGGATACGAAGGATGCGCAGACATCCAAAACCAATGATTCCCGATACCACTACTCCGCTCAGGTAGAGTAAGATTTCGTTGAGGCCGATGGCTTCATTGAAGGAGATGGCAAGCGCTATCCAGAAATGATTCATGGCAATGAAAATCCAACTAAGCTTGACATTCTTCCTCTCTGTAAAGGCTTTCAGTGAAAACATCAGACCGATGAACGCCAACACTCCCGGTAACCGGTGGCGGACAATCTCCGGTATCATTGAATTGTTGGCCAGCCCGGCGAATCCTACTGCGAGAATGGGAATACCGACAAGCAGGGCATTTTTCAGTGTGATAAAATCCAGCTTCTTTCCCGCCCATTTCATTGGGTTCCAGTAAAACCTGTACATGAAGGTATCAAGATTCCATTCTTTCAGACATAGTATATAAAAAGAGTATTCCAGCCGTTTAGGCAGCGAGTCTTCAAAAGTGTGCACGCGTGGAGTGAAATTGTAAAATTGTTCGCGAATGAGATACGTGACTACCGACGGCGACACCAGCAGTTGATAGGTCCGTAGAAATGCATTACCGGCAAAGTGCAACAACGCGAGATTGACCCATCCAAGTGAGAGTTCAATAAATATTACCCCGATTTGCGAAATGGAGGCGTAAGCGATTTGTGCCTTCACCGAGGATTGTACGCGCGCGATCCCGGAAGCGACGACACTTGTGAGTAGACCCAGTATGCCGATCACTATGCGAACCGAAAGTTGGTGTTCCCAAAAAGGAAATGTTCGCAACAACAGGAACACTCCTATATGGACGGAAAGCGAACCGTAGAAAATTGCCGTTGACGGCGTCGGTCCTTCCATGGCCCGCGGCAACCAGGATGAAAACGGAAGTTGTGCCGACTTAGCGGCCGCCGACAACAGTATCATCAGGGAAATAAATACGCCTGCCAGTGAATGAATTTGCAATTGCGCGTGAACTACGTCGTAGTTTGCCAGCTTCTCAAAAGTAATGTTCTCGTGCCAGAGGTGATGGCTCATCCAGATGGCCAGTAGAAGTCCGACATCGGCGATGCGGTAAATGGAAAATACCTTTACAGCGTTTTTCACCGGCAAATACCGGTTGCGATAGAAGGCGATGAGAAGGAAAGATGCTATCCCGAGAATTTCCCAACCGATAAACAGCGTTTCGAAATTGCCGGCGAATACAACGGTAGTGTATCCGGTATAAAAGAATAGCGTGTTGTTGAAAAACCGCTTGTAGCCGCGCTCGCGGTGAAGATACGTCCGGCTATAAACCGTCACCAGGAAAGCGAGTATCGACCCCACAAGGGAGTAAACGGCCGTAATCTTGTCGAACCGAAAGTGAATAAAGAACTCATATCTGGCGGTTCTTAATACTACCAACTCCTTCAGATTTAGTGCGGGGAAATCATGATAGACCCAAGCCGCTATCAGGAAAGCACAAATGAATCCCTGTAGCCCCATGGTTGTGAAGGCAGCGGCTGACATCAGGCGTTCTTTCCTATCGGGAATGAGCGCGGTGACAACGAAGCCAGCCAGTGGAATGAGAATACAGAGGTTGAGCAACAGATACATTCCTCTAGGCAATTACATGAACAGGTATATTTTCCTTGTGTGATCTCAGCAGCGATTCCACGTCGTACGTGATCCGAACAGACGATGTCGTCTGGTAGTGGACGAACTGATCGTCCCTGTAAACGAAGTATTCCCGTGTTTCTGGATGAATGACCACCAGATGGATCCACTCGTTGGCAAACCATTCAAATGTCTGTTGATCTTTACGGATTGCTGTGCTGACGACATCGGGATAATGCTCTACAACCGTCAGCAGGCGTACCGGGTCATGGATCTCTACCATCTGGCCAGGCAATCCGGGACGTAAATCTCCTTCGATACCATTGGCCACGCCGAATAATCCCATGACGTTGTGTGGAAGTTTGCTTCCCGCTCCGAGTTTTTGGTTGTCGACCCGCGAAAAGAAATACTCCAGGTTGATGCCGCCGCAAACTGGGGCGGCCGCCATCAGAATCTGAGCGAGATACGTTCCATCCCGATCGAACTGGTAATCGTAGGAATTCAAAAACGCGCGTCGGTCGAGGAAAAGGTCGCGGGTCAGAGCTCGTCTCCCGACGACACAAATCGCGTTGGTAGCGTGGTTATATTCTGGGCGTGGCTCAAACAGCGACACAGACCGTTTTTTTACCGCCTCATGAATACGGGTCAGCCTCTTCATGGTATTGACAGACTCAAAGCGTCTCGCACGTTCACGGGCATTCAACCTCAATGCTTCCGAAAAAGTCTGAAGGTTGCGGTCGTGGTTTGAAATGTTGGTACGTACGAGTGAATCTTCGTCATAAAAGGCGATCTCATCACGGGTTGTGTCGTGCAATCCGCCAACGAACTGGGTCGCCAGGGGTACCTCGATACCCCTCTCACGGAGCAGCCGTCGAACGCCTGGGTGATTAGCCATGTAACAAATCACACGCGCATTAACAGAGCCGGGCCGGCCCGAACACGCCCCACAGTCGTAGGCGGCATAATGAGGATTGTTTACGCTGCTCGATCCATGTCCAATGACATACACGATCGGAGCAAAGCTGTGCACCAGGCCTATACTCCTCAACAGACCTTCCACGCGATCGGCCATTTCGTTTAGCGTGAAACCGATTTGCAGGTGATCTTCCCGATCATCGGGATTTTTGTTTGAAATGGTGAGCCTGGAAACGCGGTCCATGTGCGCGAACGAAGAGGCGGTTGCCGGCGATGCCGTTGGAAGGAAGATATTGAGGAAGAGTTTGAGCGCCGACCAGAAACCCAGTGTTTGAGAGATAAGCCATCCGCGGAAAAGAGTCTGAGTGTTCTTCTGAAAGTGCAGATCGGTTCTTCGCTTGTCGCGCGTGCCCAACTCCTTAATAAGGTGTTTCGGGTTCATGGGCGCCGGACACAACTTCGTAAAAAATTTTCCGTGTTCCGGCTTGAAGTAGAATTCAACGCCAAAAAACCCCGGCGTTCCAAAAGTTTCACATCTGGGATCCGTGATTTCCAAATATCCCCTGAGCGAACTCGCCCGGTCGTCGAGGCAGAACATCGCCTGAAAGCTCTTGTTCAGGACGTTCAAGTCTGGCCTACGCTCCCAGCCGCCCCGAACAGCAGCTAAGATCTCGTCATAGTAGGTCCATTCGAACGCCTGTTGCCAGAGCGCAAGTACGGACTGCAATTCCGAGGGTTTGACTGGGTCAAAAAGCCGCGATGGACGAACCTTGATCACGTGGCATAACGGCCGAAAACTTTCTCCGAAAAGATATTCCGCTGCGTCAAGTTCGAGAAGCAGCTCGAGCCGGATGAATTCGTGCAAGCTGATCCGTTTGCGATCGAGGAGCGTATAGGGTTGATCTTCGATTACTGAAACCATCCCGGACCAGCCCTGGTGCGCAAACTGCTGATCGAAGAGATATTGCTCAAAGAAAGCCTTATCGCCAACCAGCTTCTGCAGTAGATCTTCCACATGGACATGACCCTGCAGCAGCATCTCACGAACGTGCTTCGTCCGAAAAAAGCTCGCAAAACTGTTCCTTTCCAACTCCCGGACACTGGCAAGGAATCCTTTATCATGAATTGGAAAGCTCCATATCGCTATTCCTTGATCGAGGTAACTGCATAAGATCCGGAACAAGGTGGTATGGACCATTGAGTCCATGTCGATGTGGTAGCCTTTTTTCCAATAGGTGCGAAGGGCCCCGATTCGCGGCGATGCCGTGTCGCGATATTCGTTGAACAACATACGCTGTTTCCATTCTTTGATCTGGTCGGCGCCTTTATTTTGGCTAACGACCTGATCGAGAATGTTCTCACGGATTTGGCCAGCGTCATACAACGTTCTGAATTTGTTCAGGGCCATAGATGTCCTGTAACCGAAGATCCTGGAGGCCTGGGTTAGTGCCTCGTCGAATTTCAGATTTTGAAACGCATGGAGGGTGTTGTGATGAACGAAATCCTTAAGCGGCGCCTGCGCCGGAAGATAGTGTTTCAGCTTATGGATGACCTCGTGCAGGTCAAAGGGCGTGTCAGTATTACGCCGGACGTCTTTATCGCCGGAATCGGATGCTGGGTTCATGGGTTGGCCAAACTACGGGGAGTTAGATGGGTAAGGCTATGTTCACAAAACAATTGCATGCGCATTTAGTTTCGGTTAGTGCTCCAATTTTCCTGATTTATCCATCGCCTTCGTGTGCCATCAGTCCGCGTAAGATCAGGTATTGCGCTGCCGAATAGGTGAGCATGATGAAAACGCCAGCCTGCGCGACGGAAGTCAGAAACCGATCGATGGCAATCAAGGAATCGGAAACGAGGAACAGGGTTGCCCCTGCCAGCACCAGCCAAAAACTCTTCGGCGATGTCAGGCCATATCGAAAAAGGGCAGTAAGGACCATCGTCATAATGACAAGTCCATAGATGACAATGGCAAACTTCATGTCGCCCGCGCCGGGATACACCATTACGATCAACCCGGAGGTGGCGAGTATAATCGGGAATGCGAGTCGCAATCGATGAATTCCCCTGAGTTCGTCGCTGACTTCATCGTGCCGGTGCTGCCGATAGGCAACAATGTAGCACAAGTGAGCCAGGAGAAAGGAGATCAGGCCGAAAAGAAAATACTCTTTTTTCATCAGCAGGACGTCGCCGGCAAAAGCGAAGACCATTGCCAACATCAACGTGACCGACCGGGCGGATTTTTCTGTCCCAAACATGTAAAACAGAAAGAGAGAGGGCATGATGAGGGGTTTCGATATGGTGTGCAGCAGTTCCATGTCGTAGACCAGGGCAATGAGAACGCCGCCCGCTGAAATAAAGAAGAGAATATGGAAAGTGCTTCTCACGATGATAGGCTTATGCGCGAACGGTGGAAAACGAGGTAGATAAAGGCGACTGCGGCCAGCGAGCTGCAGATGACAAAGGTCATAAAAAAATTAGAGGATTGATTTCCATAGATAAAGCCCGAGCTGAGTGCCCCAATGCCAATGCCCAATTCCATAAAGATGTACAGCGAGGCAATGGCCCGGCCCTTGAATCCGGTTTGGCCGAGGTCTGTTCCCCATGCCAGAAGTGTCGGTGACATAGTTCCCTGTCCGAACCCGTAGAGCGTGACGCCTGCAATAAGTTGCCACCGGGAGTCGGCAAATGCGATGGTGAGCATGGCCGTCGAAATGATGGTGGCGGATATCCGAAGTACGGGTTTTCGTCCCCAGACATCGGACACGTGGCCGCCGATGAAACGGATAGCCAGGGATGCCATCGTCAGGTAGGTAAACAGCAAGCCCTTGTTCCGGATCCCGACGTGCTCGCCGAAATCGGGTATGACCGTGTACACAGACCCATAGGAATAGGAGCAGAGTACCATGATGAGGCAAGGTGTCAGCACACGAGGCTCGAAAAGATCCTTCCGTTGGATGCGAAGCACTGAAAGGGTGGCGGGGTGCTTTTCTTTCAGTGTCTCCTTTAGTCGTAGCAGCACCAATACCGAAATCAGCGCGAAAGTGGACGAACAGTAGAACATGGCGTTAAGTCCAAAATTGTTGGCCACCATTCCACCGATGGCAGGTCCTCCGGCCATTCCCACGGTGCCGGCCGTTCCAAGCATGCCCATGGCCTGTCCACGGCGTTCTGCCGGAATGATGTCTGACAAGTACGCTGTCTGCCCTGTCGGAGTGAAACCAGTGGAGAACCCGTGAATGAGGCGCAAGAGGAGAAAGCCGGCGACGGAGCTGAGGAGAGGATAAAACAAGCTGCAGACAAAGCACACCGATGAGCCCACGATCATTACCGGGACGCGTCCCACGCGGTCGGCAAGCGCTCCACTGAACGGTCGGGAGATCAATGCGGTGAGTGTGAAGGTCGAGATGATGAAGCCTTTATACTCTGCGCCACCGAGTGACGTAAGATAGCCCGGCAGCTCCGGGACAATCATATTAAAGCTTCCAAAGAACAATAGGGAACTTACACACATCAGCCAGAAAGGTTGTGTGTACACCGTGGGGCGAGGGGTTATGCTCAAGCTTGTTGCGGTTGTTCCTGTGCGCCGAGTAAATATGCTTTGATGAATTCGTCGAGATCGCCATCGAGCACGTTTTGTGCATCGCTGCGTTCAACCCCTGTGCGCGCATCCTTCACCAGCTTGTAGGGGTGCAGCACGTAGTTGCGAATCTGCGAACCAAAATCTATTTTCATTTTACCAGCTTCAATCTTGTCGCGCTCCGCATTTCGCTTCTCCATCTCCAGCTGATAGAGCTTGGATTTGAGCATCTGCATCGCCTTCTCGCGATTGGCATGTTGCGAGCGCTCGACCTGACACACAATTACAATTCCCGTGGGCTTGTGTGTCAGCTGAACTTTGGTTTCCACCTTGTTGACGTTCTGACCACCCGCGCCACCAGACCGCGAAGTCTGAATTTCGACATCCGCAGGATTGACGTCGATGTTGATCGTCTCATCAACCACGGGATAGACAAACACGGAGGCAAAAGAGGTATGTCGTCGGCCGTTCGAGTCGAACGGCGAAATCCTGACCAGGCGATGCACACCGATCTCGGATTTCAATTTTCCGTAAGCAAAAGAACCGTCGATTTCGAGTGTCGCTGATTTGATGCCGGCAACATCGCCGCTTTGATAGTCGACCTGGGTTACTTTGTATCCAGCCTTTTCGCCCCACATGATGTACATGCGGTTAAGCATGTCGGCCCAATCCTGGCTTTCCGTACCTCCGGCACCGGGATTTATCTCGACCATCGCACTGAGTTGATCTTCCTCCTTGCTGAGCATTTTCTTGAACTCAAGCTCGTCGATCGCCTGGGCGGTTCGCTCAAATTCCTGGTCAAGTTCTTCTTCGGTCGCGTCGCCAGCGAGATGAAACTCATACAGCACTTCCAGGTCATCGAGCAGCTTGCTGACGTTTTCGTAAGCGTCAGTCCATACCTTTTTTGTGCGAATACTTTTCAGCGTCGCCTCAGCTTGCCTGGAATTGTTCCAAAAATCCGGTTGGTGGGTGATTAGTTCTTCATCCCTGACTTCAATGCTCTTGCGGTCGTAGTCAAAGATACCTCCTCAAGGCGCTGACACGTGCCTTCAAGTCTTTCAACTGTTCGATGGTCATTCAGTGGTGGATTTAATTCGCTGCAAATATATCAATTCCGTAGGGTTCCGGGAGGGATTACTAGTCGAATTGATCAATCAATGGTTGTTCAGCCGTTCGCGGTAAAATCCAGAACCTTTTTCGACGATCATCAGCCGGTAGGGATACTTGATTTCCTGCGATTTCTTTCGGATCAGCATCAAGGGCAAGCCGATAGCTACTGTCGACAAGGTTATCCTCGAAACCCTGGAATCGAGACTGACATCCTGACCCTGAACCAACCTGACGTTGACCTGGTCGACCAGGAACAGGCCTGCCCCAAAAATGACAAGCCTTTGGCCAAGGCGATTGAGAAACGACGTGCGCCTGAAATACAACCGTTCAATCCGGTCAAGGGGAATCGTATCCTGATGCACCTTTACTGAATTTGGGAAAAGGTTGTTGACGTAGGAATGAAAGCGGTCGGGATTGTTTTTCAATTTAAAGCGAATGTCGTCACCCGGTTCGAATCTGAGAATGACATGCTGGCGTCTGAGGAGGATAAGCTGTTTCTGGCCGCAGGCATGAGCACAGATGGCGATGAGCATTAAAGCAAGTAGACGGCGGCTATTCACTGTTCAGACATAACGAAAGAGTCCGAAAAAAAATTGGCCCCGGACCGGTCCGGAGCCAAAAAACTATAACTAAAAACCGTCACATTTTTACAACCCACCCATAGGGATCGGGTTTCAGTCCGCGCTTAATGCCCTCCAACTCCTTGAACACTTTCGTGGAGAAAGGGCGCTGATCAGCGGGCGGGAGGTAATAGTCTTTTCCCTCAAACCCTATCAATTCGATATTGGCGATAGTTGCCGCGGTGCCAACGCCGAACGCCTCCCGGACTCGGGAGCTCTGCAGTGCCCCGACAAGCTCGTCGACAGAAATCCGTCGTTCTTCGACACGGACATTCCAATCTCGGGCGAGAGTCAACACGCTGTCTCGGGTAATCCCAGCGAGAATGGAATCACTTAACGCCGGTGTAACCAGGGTGTCGTCAATCATGAACATCACGTTCATCGTACCCGATTCCTCGATGTACTGATGCTCTTTTCCATCAGTCCAGATCAGCTGATGGTAACCTTGATCTTGTGCAAGCCTGGCCGGATATATGGCGCCGCCGTAGTTGCCCCCGGCTTTCGCATATCCTGTTCCACCCTGAACTGCCCGCGTGTAGTGAGTCTCGATCTTTACTTTTACCGGTGTAGAATAGTATGCCCCCACCGGACTGAGAATGATCATGAAGGTAAAGTCCAGCGACGGGCGAATTCCGATGTATTCATCGGCCGAGAAAAGAAATGGCCGGATATACAACGACGATCCGTCTGAAGAGGGAACCCACTTCCTGTCCAAATCAATCAGGGCACCCAGGCTTTCCATGAAAAGATCTTCAGGTACTGGCGGCATGCACATTCGTTCAGCCGAAACGTTAAGCCTGCGTTGGTTGTCGGCGGGACGGAACAGCAAGACTTCGCCGGTTTGGGAATGATAGGCCTTCATGCCTTCGAAGATCGATTGGCCGTAGTGCAGTGCTGGTGTGGCTGGACTCATAGGTATAGGTCCAAACGGCACAATCCGGCAGTTTCGCCATTCGCCATCGCGAAAATCCGCAATGAACATATGGTCGGAATACACTTTCCCAAAGGGAAGATTGGCAAAGTCCACTTCCGGAAGCCTTGATCTTTTTACCTGGTCAATGTCAATCTTAATGGTGTCTACCATAGTATCGGGTTTGGGAGCAAGATACAACTTAATTTCTAAAGGACTAACGAATGTTAGGGACAAAAAAGTGTCTGTTTGGCAATCGGATTGCGCCAATCTGGTCCGTCCAACTATTTTGCCCGTTAGGGTGTCAATCACTTTGGGGATTGAGTCATGAACAGAACCTTTTTATTTGGACTTCTTCTGCTACTGGGTTGCCTACCTGCAACGGCACTAACCCGAAAGAACTGGTCTGGCTCCAACAAAAAATAGCCGAATTGAACGGCGACGAATTCATGCGGCCATACTCGTTTATCACCGAGGCGCGCTACAGGGGCGAAGTAGTCTTCGTGATCAGGATTTGTTGTCCCATGTGTCTGACAACTCCGCCACCAGTCTACAACTGTGCTGGTGTCGAACTGTTTGACGAATCCGACGAACGTTTTGAGCGATTGAAGGACGAGAAGTTGTATTGGGTTTCGGAAGACTACGTGTGTACTTTCTGAAGGTCACATTCTTGCCTTCCAAGGTGTTTCCTCGGCACCTAGTTCTTTTCCGATCTTCCTTGCCAGCACGAAGAGATAATCCGAAAGCCTGTTCAGGTACTGAATAACGAGGACGTTTACCGCTTCCTGTTGATGAAGGGCGATGGTCAGTCGCTCCGCCCTCCGGCACACCGTTCGCGCCACGTGACAAAAAGATACAGATTGATTCCCTCCCGGCAACACAAAAGATTTCATTGGAGGCAGGTCCTTTTCCATGGTATCTATTTGCGTTTCGAGCGCCGCCACATCGGCTTCTTCCAGCATCGGAATCTTTACTTTGGTATTGCCCGGGTCGGTGGCCAGCATTGACCCGATCGTGAACAGGCGATCCTGAATTTCGACCAGAAAATCCTTTCGATTGGCATTAGTGGGTTGATCTCGCAACACGCCCAGCCACGAGTTCAACTCATCGACGGTGCCGTAAGTTTCAATTCTAAGATCGGCTTTGGAGACCCGCCTTCCTCCGAAAAGTGAGGTCATCCCTTGATCGCCGGTCCGGGTGTAGATCTTCATACGGCGAATTTATGCAATTGGAAGATAAGGCCACTCATCCCACGACGGTGGAGGATCAACAGGTGCTAATCAATGGCTTAGTGCGCGGCTGCTGCTGCGTGGCTGCCATCCGCGCGCGTGACGTTCTCATTTTTGCGATCCCATTCGATGAGTCCGTCGCGTAATCGGATGATCCGGTGGGCGTAGTGCGCGATATCGTCTTCGTGGGTCACCATGATGATAGTGTGCCCTTTGTCGTGCAGTTCCTGGAAGAGGTTCATGATGTCGTACGACGTTTTTGTATCCAGGTTACCGGTTGGTTCGTCGGCAAGAAGAATCGAAGGATTATTTACGAGCGCGCGGGCGATAGCGACGCGTTGCCGTTGACCACCAGACAACTCATTCGGCTTGTGATGGTAACGATCGGCAAGGCTGACGTTCTCAAGAGCTTGCATGGCCATATCCTCCCTGTCGGAGCGTGAATACCCGGCATAAATCAATGGCAGTGCTACGTTCTCAAGGGCACTTGCCCGTGGCAGCAGATTAAAGGTCTGGAATACAAAGCCAATCTCCTTGTTGCGGGTGTCGGCGAGCTCGTTTTCTGTCATCTCGCTAACCAGCTTGTTGTTGAGCATATAGGTACCGGAAGTGGGAGTATCCAGGCACCCGACAATATTCATCAGCGTGGACTTTCCTGATCCTGAAGGACCCATAAAAGCCACGTATTCGCCCCGGTCAATGCTAATAGAAATCGACTGCAGGGCATTTACCGTCTGGTTGCCCATTTTGTAGACCTTCGAAATATCGCGCGTTTCTATGATTCTCATCGATTCGATTAGTTAAGACTTAGGGACTGTAATTACAAGGATGCTCAAAAAAGTTAAAAAGTTGAGTTCATTATAGATACTGAAAAACGTCCTTTTAGTTTCAAATTGCATGTTAAAAGGGATAAAAATCCCATTGGCGGTCAACGATGGCCATTACGCACAAGGTCGCTAGCTGTTCAGACGCCCGTTGCGGACAAAAGTTACACAACTCTTCACCACTGCCTCGTCGTGGAGGATCCTGGTGTGACCAAGCCCCTTTGTCACCATCAACTGCGCCTCCGGGTAGGCTCTTTTCAGATCCAGGGCGTGTTTCAGGATAACCTCCTCATCGTTCTCGTCATGAATCAGGAGCAAGTCGATATCCTGAGTGAGTTGGTGTATGAAGTGGAGGCTGGTGAACTCGTCGAACGACTTGCCGTACTGGCGAACGATGTAAGACCGGAAGAAATCGCCTGAACCCTGAGATCCGTTTATTGCCCGTAGGTACGTATTGATGATTTCGTCGCCGATCGTCGGGCTGGCGATGTTGATCAATTTCTTAACCCTTAATCCATGAGCCGCCGCCGCCAGCGCCACGCTTCCGCCAAATGAATGCGCAATAATCGCCTCCGGTTCACCGATGTTGCGGTACATTTCGCGCATGACTTCGACAAACTCCAGGATGTTGGTACGTGTGCCGTCTGACTTTCCGTGGGCGGGTCCGTCGAAGCTCACCACCCGAAATCCTTCTCGAGACAAGACTTCTATTATCTTGCGGAACTGGGTTCCCCTCCCTGCCCAGCCATGAACGAGTAGTACCAAAGGTCCCTGCCCCCAGGCGTAACACTGAATTCTTCGTCCTGAAACGGTGATGCTAAACAACGTTGCCGACGCTGCAAGTTGTTTTTCTTTCTCTGGTACCTGGTAGCGCAGCGGGGTAAAAAAGATTCGGATAAAATACCGGTGTGCGAGCGCAGGGAACACAGACTCAACCCTGGGGTACAACCATCGTACGATCCTCAGCGGCAACGGCGTCTTGTCCTTCTTCAACGGTGGGATATTTTAAACCGGAACGTATTTTCGGTGTGCTCGAAAGTGTTTAAGTCGTACACCCGTTCGGTGAAAAAAACATTGTCGTCAGTGTCGATCAATACAACGGTGGAGCTACGCGTTCCATAGCCCGGACTCTTGATAAACATCGATGAGAGAGCGCGTTCGCGCTCGATGCCCACGCCGGTGTCGGGCAGCTGATCGTCACTGGCAATCTGGTCATCCAGCAACAACTCGAAAAGATCACCCGGACTGAATGGCGTGTTCAAGATCTCGCGGAACTTAGGCTTTCCCTTGGCCACTTTCGGCCAGGGGGTGTCGAGCAAGTGATTGCTTAATCCGTATTGGCCAGGGGAAAGTTTTTCGAAGTCATCGCTGTAGTTGGAGTAGTACCAAAGCTCATGTTCATTTCCGACGAGCAGGTTGAAACCATTAAAATCTTTCGCTTGCGGTTTAACCTGTGACAAGTAACCTTCGGGTGTCGTATTCGTGAGCAAGTAATCCGTGATGAGTCGTCCTCTGGATGGGGCGTTGAGATTGATATTGCGAAGGTCTCTGTAGTTTGTCACCATGGAAATGCGCCCCTGTCGGGTGATGCCAAGCCAGGTGCCGCCGGCCTGGAGATCGCGGCCTCCGAGAACCTCGGGATGGTCTTTCCAATAATGGGCGGGCGCGGTCTCGCGATTGTAAAACTCGTCACGGTTCGCCGCGACAACGAGCCTATAGTTCGGATGATTGTCAATTGAAACGAAGATCAGGCACATGAGTCCGTTTGTCGTTTGCCGAAAGCCGATACTATTCGTCTTTCACCCGGTATACTACATTTCTTTGATTCAAAAAGTTTAAGATAAAGCGGAAGTTATCTTCGGATTCGCCGAGATATTCGGGTGGACAAATTCCTTTTCGGGTAAACCGCTCCTGGGCAACCAGGTGCACAGCTGCGGTGCACGTATAACCGGTAGTTCGAGCCATGGAAAGCGTGTTTGTTGCCTCATCCGTCCTGTCCAGTAAATTGTACTCGAACCTCCTTGGCCCGTGTTCGTCAGTGCCGGTAATTCTTATGCGCATGACAGTAAACTCTTCCTCACCGGGCTTGAGTTTCCATTTCGGAAAGAGCAGCCGGGCTGTGAGATCGATCGGACGGATTTTTGTTCCCTTCACATCAATTTCGTCGTACGAGAAGAATCCGGTCTCGCGCAATACGCGCAGGTATTCAATGCATCCAGGGTACCGGAGCGTCTTCTCGATCATGTTGGGAATGTCGGGCATGGTCTTGATGAGTGATCGCAAGCCATCGGAGTTCCAGGACTCCAGCGTGCCGATACCATCAAAGGAGACGAGTTCGGGATCTGACAACGCCTCCCGTACAATGACCTGGTGATTTTGCACGAAGCGTGCCGGCCGAATGTATTCTTCGATCACATCTATTGGTGAGAAAACGGCTCTGTATTCATAAGGCCACTCCCGGGTGACTGGCAATCCGCCGACCAGACATTCGTAGCGATCGACTTTCATTTTGTTGTGATGATAGCCCAGGATGATGTTGCCCATTCCCGGTGCCACACCGCAGTCGGTTATCACAGTAACGTTCTTCTGTTTCGCCAGTTCATCGAGTTGGAAGGGGTCCTCCGGGAAGAATGAAATGTCGACCAGATCTTTGCCGGATTCGATAACGACACGCGCGGTCTGCAATCCCAGGAAGCCGGGTACCGCGCCGACAACGAGGTCAAAACGGCTTAACGTCGTTTTCAATGCGACCGTGTCTGTAAGATCGGCCTTGATGGTCTTGATACCGGCAGCGCGCAGGGAATCGAGTGCCTCTTCGTTCACATCAAGGGATGTTACGTCAAAATCGCGGGCGAGATCAATAGCAATTGCCTTGCCGACAAGTCCGGCACCGAGTACAATGATTTTCTTCATCAGCGAGAAGGAATTAAGGGAGCAAAATTAGACGAAATTACAAATTAGACGCATGGCCCTCCGCCAGCGATAGAAAAACCCATCCCTTGGAAGTTCAGGCAAATAATTGTCTTAACTTCCGTTTTTCTGGTTTATGGATACGAATAAGATCATCGCAAAGGCTCAGCATTCAAAATTCTATCTCTGGTTATTGAACAGGGCGCTGAACCGAATGGTCCCGTTCAATCAACCTCACCGATTCACCGTCGTCGAAATCTCCGGGTTCAGGATTCGGATATTGTTGCCGTACAGACGACGCAACTGGAACCACATCCGGGGCCTGCACGCTTGTGCTCTGGCTACGGTTTCGGAATTCGCCACTGGCTTTATGCTTGTGTCGCGACTCGACGCGAAGAAGTATCGCCTCATTATGCAACGGCTGGAGATGGACTATCACTACCAGGGCAAGATGGACGCTTTCGCGGAATTCGCGATTTCGGAAGCGTGGATGGAGGAGATGATCTATGACCCCTTGCGGAAAGCTGGATCCGTCGTCGTGCCATGCCAGGTCAACGTTCATGACCGCGATGGTCACCATCTCACCACCGGGACGGTGCATTGGCAGATCAAGGATTGGGATAAGGTAAGGACGGCTGCTTGATAACTTCTGCCGTTTCCATTAATTTTAGAATAATTAGAGGTCACAAAAAATACACCAACCCCCATGCGAAGAATTGACGCACTCCTGGCAGAATATGGTGAAAGTCACCAAAATTCCACCAACAAAGCGATCCACTGGATATGCGTGCCGTTAATCTTTTTCAGCGTGGTGGGTCTCATCGCGTCGATTCCCCCTGGCATTGTGCAACGCCTTTTTGGTGAAGGCAACCCCTATGCCAACTGGGCCGTCATCGCACTGGTGCTGGTTCTTGTCTATTATGTTACACTTTCAATCCCGCTCAGTTTTGGGATGATGTTGTTTGCCGCGCTGTGTTTGTATTGCGCGCGCCTCATCAGTCAGTCGGATTTTGCGCCGTTGTGGATGGTGTCGCTCATCATTTTTGTCGTAGCGTGGATAGGTCAGTTTTATGGTCACAAAGTGGAGGGTAAGAAACCATCGTTTTTTAAGGACATCCAATTTTTGCTGATAGGTCCCGCGTGGTTGATGCACTTTATTTACCGCAGGATTGGAATACCGTATTGATTGGAACATCACAGCTTTCTTGAAGGAACACTCCCCGAAGGTTACCTGCCCGAGTTTGAGGAATCGCTATTCAACCGACGCTTGCATCGCACATTACAGGCAGAATCGGGCTGGCGCTCATTCTACGTGATTCAATCTCGGCTGAAGAAAATTCGCGGAGCCGTACATTTCCACGTCTCGGGAGAAAAAGCCGTCAGTCCATTGCGCAGTCCATTCGGTTCTTTCGAATTCGTCGGTGCAATGCCCACCCGGGTACTGTATGATTTTGTCACTTACGTGGAAGAACAACTACGCCAATCGGGGGTGCGCACTGTCATCATCACCAGTTACCCGCAGTGTTATTTCCCTGACCAGGCCTCCTTGCTCGAAACATTTCTGATCAACCAGGGCTACATCGTGTCGGCACACCCAGGTTCGTTTATCGAAATCGCCAGCGAGTCAGTCGAAAAGCGCTTTAATAACTCGACGCGTTACAACCTCCGGCGAGCGCGGCGCGAAGGCCTGCGATTTGAGAAGCTTTCAAATGAGAGGTCACGCGTGGTCTATGACTTTCTTGAAGAACACCAACGTCAGAAAGGTTATGCCCTGTCGATGTCGTTCGATCTTTTTAAACGTTCTCTTGACACGTTCCCAGCCGCTTACAACCTTTTCGGCATGTTTTCAGAACAATCGCTGGTCGCCGGTGCTATTACGGTGCGTGTGAACACTAATATCTTGTACAACTATGTTCACTCACATGACCGGCAGTTTGATCATCTCAGCCCGGTCGTCGCGCTGGTTGCCGGGATTTGTGACTACTGTCGAAGTGAGCAAATTCGCCTGCTCGACATGGGCACGTCGGCGGTAAACGGCCAACCGGATTTTGACCTCCTCTACTTCAAACGCTCGCTTGGCGCCCGTGCGACAACAAAACTCACCTTCGAAAAACGATGGTGAATACAGCAGACCCATTAGTGACTGTCGTGTGCCTCTGCTACAACCACGACCGCTTTGTTGTCGAAGCGGTTGAGTCAATCATCAACCAGACGTATCAGAATATCGAGGTGATTGTTGTCGACGACGCGAGCACCGATAACAGCGCGGAAATCATCACAGAACTAGCCGGGCGCTATCCGCACATTCAAACCATCCTGCTAAAGGAAAACACCGGTAACTGCGCGGCATTCAATCGCGGTTTTGCACAAGCCAGGGGAGAATTTGTCATTGACCTATCGGCAGATGATGTATTGATGCCGCAACGTGTGGAAAAACAGGTTGGCCAATTCAAGACACTCGACAGATCATATGGCGTCGTCTTTTCCGACGCTGAATACATTGATGAGCAGGGTCGGACCTTGTGGTATCACTTTGAACGTCTGTTCCAAAAGAAGCTGCTGCGGCGTGTTCCGCAAGGGGACGTGTTTCGCGATCTCGTCACTACGTACTTCATCGCGTCGCCCACCATGATGATCCGATCGTCGATCATGAAAGAACTCGGAGGTTATGATGAACAGCTGACCTATGAAGACTTCGACTTTTGGATTCGATCGTCAAAGATTTGCAAATACGGTTTTCTGGATGAACGGTTGACGAAGATCAGGAAAGTGGCGGGCTCGCTGTCGTCAGGGATTTATCGAAAAGGTGATCGGCACCTGATGTCGACTTACCGCGTTTGCGAAAAGGCGCTTGCGCTTGCATCCGATGCCGGCGATGTGCGAGCCGTGGCGAAGAGATTGAAATATGAGTTGCGTCAATGCACGTTCTCGGAAAACCGGAACGAAGCGGAATATTTTTATCGATTGCTGAAAAAGACGGGACATGTGTCGATTATCGATCGTGCTCTCTTGGTCGCAACCCGAACCGGCATGTCACTGGAGTGGGTGAAAAGATTCGCAATTCGCAACTATTCCTAATTCCGGGTTCCTAGTTCCGTCGCTTTGACCAGTCTAGGAGATCCTTCATCGCTGTTAGGTTTTCCTACTTGCCTCACGCGAGCGAAGAGCAAGGGAACGAATGCGTGAACCGACTGTCGACGAATCGCCTTATCATTTGTAATTCGCGATGGGAAGCAATCTACAAATACACTGCTGACGCCAATACCTAACAACTGTTAGGATAAGGAATGAAATTAGACAAATAGGC
>CAZLWX010000031.1:0-35257 GCA_964563295.1 uncultured Roseivirgaceae bacterium
TGTTTTTGCCAATCCAGCCGATACCGCTCTTTTTCGCCCAGGCTCTTTCCATTACAGGCGCAGAATCGACAAATGCCCGTCCATGCACTTCTCCTATGTGTGCGTTGACAGTCTCCATCAGTTCCCGGAGTTTATCTTTCACAACAAAGTGATAATCTTCTCCGTAGGCATATTTCGCCACCTTCAATTCACTCTCGCGAGTCAGGTCGCGCTTTGGAAAGTAATTATAGATAAGGCTTACAACAGAGCGTGCGCCGGGGACAAGAAGCCTGGGGTCGAGTCGTTTATCGAAATAGTTTTCCATGTACGACATCTTCCCGTGATAGCCACGCTTCAGCCAGGTTTCAAGCTTGGGGGCTTCCTCCTCAAGAAATTCGGCAGGGGAGATTCCACAATAGGAGAACCCAAGGGATTTCGCCGCGGACTTAATAATCTCAGTGTGCTTCGCAATGCTCAAAGGCCTATCTTTTCACGCTTCGTCCAGATCTCATCCAATGGTTCACCGCGGCTGCTCAAGCCCTTATGTCTCCAATCTCCGTCTTCGAGCGAGAAGTCAAATTGCAGGCTGGCACCCACGCGGCTGCTGTCGCGCGAAAAGAATAAGATATTTTCCGTGTACTTCCCGTCTACGGTGGTGTAGGTGCCGCCTCCGGTTCCGAAAAATTCTTTGGTTTCCACATTATATGCGATCCATTGAAACCGCGAGCCCGATAAGATCTTCATGGTGCGTCGTGCACCCGGCGTACTCCTTGAAATCTCGCCGTTGCGCATTCGGCCGGTGATAAGCCAGGCTCCCGCAAGCTGTCCAGGCGTTCCGTCGTCGAGACGTGTCCACTCTTGCTTGCTGCCGTCGTTGGTCACACTAAGCTTGTTCTTTTTCAGCTCAGCAGTGACGGTCTCTTCGGTACCAACCAGCTCGGGGTTTGCTGTATTAAATTCGTAAGTTCTGATGATGTTCTTGCCCTCAATCCGCCATCGACCGCCGGCTGTTGAAACAAACTCATTCCCCTTATATACGGCGATCGAAAAAAATTCCGGCGTGACTATTTTGGTCATTTTTTGATCCGTCCCTGTCTCCCAGGCGCCGACGAGGCCGTCGACTTTTAGTTGGGCAAATGATTCGGTCGTGACGGTTGCCAGTAACACCGTCACGAAAAGACCGGTAACCAAGGCTTTCATAAAAATTGCTTTAAGTCCTACCAAAATTACTGAAGCTTTTGCAGTTCGCTTAACAATTTCAGTTGATTCAGCGCTCTCACCAGATTTTGGCCGGGATAACGGGTTTGATAGTAGATATCGCCGTTTAGATAATCAGTCAGCATCCGGAGTGCCATGATGTATGTCATCATCATCCCTGAGAATGGAATGGCCGCCTTTTCACTTTCTGTCAATACTGCACCCATCTGCGAAAGGTACCCATCGGTCAGGGAGTTGAGTATATCAGTCCGTACGATAACTTTTTCAAGGTCGCGTTCTTCTTCATCGACCGGGCTGACAAATGTTCTCACCATATCGCCGAAGTCGTAGATGAAATATCCGGGCATCAGGGTATCGAGATCGATGGCGCAGACGGCTCGGGCAGTGGCTGAATGGAACAGGATGTTGTTGATTTTAGTGTCGTTGTGAGTGATCCTGGGCTCCAGCCGGCCAGTGTGTATCAAGGCTTTATATTGATCGACAATGTGGCGGTGCGACTGACTCTGAGCGATCGCCGTCCCGGCCGCTCTTCGGCGTTCGGAAAGTGCCTGGTCCAACGCTGTCTCAAACTGCTCCCACCGCCAGCTCAGATCGTGGAATCGATCGATCGTCGGCCGGAACTGGGTCATGTCGGCACCGTGCAAGTACCGGGTCAGTTGCCCGAACGCTTGAGCGGCGCTGAATGCCTCCGCCGTCGTCGTCACCTTATCAACCGTGAACGTATTGTCGATATAGGGGAAAAGACGCCACGGATATCCGTCATCGTCATAAACGAGGTCAGCACCATTGGTTGAAACAATGGGCGTTGGAAAAAGATAGTCGGGCTGGTGTTTGTGCAGATAGCGGGCTGCGTTTCGGATGTTGGCGGCGATAACTTCGGGTTCTTTAAAAACATTCTTGTTGACACGCTGCAGGATGTAGCTTTTCACTCCCGTCAGCTTATACGTGTCGTGAATATATCCTGAACCCACGCGTGCAATGTTGAAATCGCCGGCATCCAGAGCATGGGCGCGAATGACATGCGGAATCTTTGATTCAGGTTCCATCAACAAAGTGGAGTAAGAAATTGCTTACAGCACCGTTTTGACCATCGCCCACAAATTTGCGGGATACTGACCTCCGTCGACCAGCGCGCGAATTTTCCGCGATACCTCAGTCTTGTCTTCCCGGTAGGTTACCCCAAACCAAATATTTCCGCCCCCGATCACTTTCACTTTCCCCTCGTTTTGATGAATCATCGCATTTACTATCAAAGGGATATAAAATTCGGACTTGATGTTGCCATGATTTTCCTTGAGGAAATTGGAAAACAACGAAGACGTGAATTCAAAGACGTCAGGTTGGAATCCCCAAAAATTCATTGATGTGGGAGCATTGGCATCGAGTACCAGGTCCGTATCCTTCTCTTTTGCAATGATCTTTCCATTTTCCGTCACAATTGTAGTGCGCTCAACGACCGAGGTCAGGTAGCCGTCGCTGTCGGTTTCTCCCACGCCACGCGAAACACTGCCGTGCTCGGAAAGGACATTCTTCAATGTGTAACCGACCATAGCATGCGCTCCTGTCGCATCAGTTCTGAAAAAATCGGCGATCGACTGAAATGAATCCTTGCCGTAAAAATCATCGGCATTGATGACGACGAACGGCTCCCGAATCACGTCCCTGGCGCAAAGCATGGCATGCCCGGTTCCCCACGGCTTGGCGCGATCTGGATTTTGATACTCAACGGGAACATGTTTATCCAGTGACTGCACAACGTAGTCGACCTCGATACGGCCAGCAAGCTTCGGTGAGAATTTTTCACGAACAATGTCTCTGATCTCTTCGCGGACGATAAAAACAACTTTGGTGAAGCCTGCCCTGATCGCATCGTACAATGAGTAATCCATAATGGTTTCGCCATTAGGTCCAAACCCATCGATTTGTTTGATGCCTCCGTAACGGCTACCAATGCCCGCGGCAAGAACCAGCAACGTCAGTTTTTTTTTCTCTATTTGTGGTGACTCCATTCTCTTTTTCTATATTTTGGTTGGTGTTTGCGCAAACAGCCTGGTCGCGATTGATCAGGCCACAAAATTAATCCTTTAAGCCAATTGTGTGCGCTCAACAACACACAAGTTTGTAACTGAATCTAACCTCCAAACCACGCATCATGACTCCCGAGCGAAAATCATACGTCATGCCCATGATCATCATCGGCGCACTATTCTTTATCTATGGCTTCTTCACATGGCTTAACAGTGTACTGATACCGTTTCTAAAGCAGGCGTGCGAACTTTCGGATTTTCAGGCATACTTCGTCACATTTGCCTTTTACATCTCCTACTTCGTGATGGCGATTCCGTCGTCACTCATCCTGAAAAAAACCGGGTTCACCAGGGGAATGTCTGTTGGACTGGGCATGATGGCGGCCGGCTGTTTGATTATGATCCCGGCGGCAATGGTGAGGTCGTACCCGCTTTTCCTGGTCGGACTCTTTGGCCAGGGGACAGGCATGACGCTGCTCCAAACGGCGTCTAACCCCTACGTGACGATTCTCGGTCCCATCGAGAGTGCTGCCAAACGCATCAGCATAATGGGTATTTGCAACAAAGTGGCGGGCATGATTGGAATCTTTATCCTGGTTCAGTTGCTCTTCAGCGACACCGAAGCGTTGACGGCAAGAATATCCGGGCTCACCGGTGCCGCGCTTGCCGCCGAACTTGACGAACTCGCGGCTCGGGTGATTGTGCCGTATTCTGTTATGGCCGTGCTGCTGGCTGCATTTGCTATCGGGATAGTCAAAGCCCATCTGCCCGAGATCGATCCCGAAGAGGATGAATCCTCCGGCAGTCAGGAAGGCGGCGGCAAAAGGTCAGTATTCGAATTTCCCCACCTGATGTTGGGCGTCATTTGCATCTTCGTGTACGTCGGAGTTGAGGTGATCGCAATAGATACGATTGGATTGTATGGACAATACCTGGGCTTTGACCTCAACACGGCGAGCCGATTCGGCATTTACTCGCTGCTTGCCCTGGTAGCGGGCTACCTGATTGGAATTGCGGTGATGCCTCGCTACGTTTCACAGGCAAACGCTCTGGTCATTTGCGCTGCGCTCGGGTTTGTATTTGCGGTCGCGGCTTTGCTCACGTCCGGAGTGTTGTCCATTGCATTTATTGTGTTATTGAGCTTTGCCCACGCTTTGATGTGGCCGTGCATCTGGCCATTGGCAATCGACAGGCTTGGCCGGTTTACGAAGACTGCATCGGCCATGCTGATCATGGGAATCGCAGGCGGAGCACTGTTGCCACTCGTTTATGGTGCCATCGCAGATGCGACAAACCGCCACAGCGCCTATTGGATCGTGCTGCCCTTGTATGTCTACATCCTGTACTTTGCAGCGCGTGGCCATAAAGTTGGACGGAGTCCGCGACGGGTAGCAGTCAGTCAGCCGGGTTGACCGGACCTCGCATAGCGTCGATATTCACGGATCCAGTTCCAAAGCGCAAAGGCAGCGATTACTGTAAAAAGCAGGTACAACAACGCGTAAAATCGAATATCGCGGTAGAAGTAAAGATACGTGGCGAGCAGGTCGACGACTATCCAAAGCACCCACGTTTCAATTTTTTTCTGAACGGCGCAGAATGTCGCGACGATGCTGAAGACCGTGATAAAGGAATCGGCGAAGGGCGCCGCACTGGGCTTGCTGAAAATCGACGGCGCAAGTTCGTGAATATTTCTTGCCAGAAACCCCAGTAACACCGTGCCGCCCACCCCAACAACGCCTACCCAAAACAGCTCATTTTTTTTCAACCACGATATCCGGAGTTCGTTCCTCTCGTCTTCCTCGAACGGACGCGGATGCGTCCATCGCCACCAGCCAACCAGGTTCGTGACAAAAAAGAATATTTGTAATGCCATGTCAGGATACAATTGCACCTGGTAGAACAGGAAGAAGGATAAAGTCACGTTGACAATTCCCACCGGCCAATACCAGACGTTTGCCAGCGCCGACATCACTACGGCGATAATGCCGCTCAGCAGCCCGAAAAACTCCAGGTAACTGACGTCATAATCCAGGACAGTGAAGAAAATATGGTCAATGTCGAAGAAATCCATCGATGAGCGATCACCAAATTAAACGTTATCAAAGTTAACTTGGAATGTTCACGTTAATTTTGACAAATTTGTGACTATGCGTTACCTGCTATATATCCTGCTTTTGCCTGTCGGTCTTTACGCCCAGACGATAAAGGTAATGACCTACAACCTTCGATACGACAATCCTGGCGACGGCATCAACCGTTGGGATAACCGTGTCGATAAAGTGACCGATCTCATCAGGAAGTACGATCCCGCGATAATCGGTGTCCAGGAACCGCTGCATCACCAATTAGAGGGAATCACGGCAGCGCTGCCGGAGTATGCCTACATTGGCGTTGGTCGCGACGATGGAAAGGAAAAAGGCGAGTATTCCGCACTGATCTATAAGAAAGATCGTTTCGATGTGGTGGACCAAAATACATTTTGGCTGTCAGAGACTCCTTCGGTGCCCGGCAGCAAGAATTGGGACGCCGCCATTACACGTGTAGCTACGTGGGCTGTCCTCCGCGATCGGGAGTCAGGGAAGGAGTTCCTGGCTATCAACACCCACTTTGATCATATCGGACACGAGGCGAGGAAAAAAAGCGCGGCGCTGTTAAAGGAGAAAGCGCAGGAACTGGCTAAAGGTCTTCCGGTCGTCATTACCGGCGATTTCAATTGTACTCGCGATGAGGAGCCGTACAAGGTCATGATGGTGAAGGACGGACTGCCGCTGACCGATACGGCTCCGCCAAACCCTCCGGGAACGTTCTGTAATTTTGGAGTTGGCGCAATGCCGTGCAAGGCCATCGACTACATATTTGTCTCGGACAAATGGAAAGCCAGCGACTACCGTGTGATGAATGATAATGATGGAAAAAATTATCCGTCGGACCATTTGCCTGTCATGGTCAGCCTGTCGCTTTAATAGCCTGAAGAGATTTTTCAGTTCACCAGCTGGTGCTCTTTTGCAAAAGAGACCAGGCCGGCTACGTTCTTAACATTCAGCTTTCGCTGGATGTTTTTTCGGTGTGTATTGACAGTGAATTCACTCAAATGCAGCTCGGCCGCGATTTGCTTGCTGCTGAACTCGCGGCACACAAGCCTGATGATATCCACTTCCCTCCGGGTCAGTTTGTACTTTTTGAGAAAGTCGTCAAAGAAATATGAGCTTTCATCAAGTACGCCAGGTTTTTGTTCTTCGCTGAATACCTTTTCGCCTGCGATGACCTTCTGGACGGCGTCCCTGAGTTGTTGCGCGCCAGAATCCTTCACGATGAACCCGTCGGCATCGAGTCCCTTTACCTCTTGCATCAATTCCGGCTGACTGTAGTTGGTTAACACCACTACTCTTATTTTGGGGTTCTCATTTTTGATGGTTTGCAGACATTTGAGGCCGTCTAGTTTCGGCATATTCAGATCCAGCAACACGAGCTCTACTTTTTCGGTCCGGACCTTATCCATAAGCGCCATCCCATCGTTGACGGTGGCGATGATTTGCACATCGGGAATGTCCTGCAACACGGATCGAACCCCTTCAATAAAGAGTTGATGGTCATCAGCCAGAATAATTCTTGTCATTTCCTTTCTTTGGAATTTCTATCGTCACAATCAGCCCGCGGGATTCAGCATCGTCGAATGCAATCATACCGTCCAGATAATGAACTTTGGATTTTATGCTTTCCAGGCCGTGGGTCTCGTATCTGCTTCCGAATCCGGGCGGCAAACCCTTGCCATTGTCCTCCACAATCATTACAACACTGTCGTCGTGCTCGATCAGCTGCACGAGGGCATGAGTAGCCTGCGCATGTTTCACAATATTATTGATTAGCTCGTACAAAATCCCGTAGAGAACCGAATATTTTTCGAACATTTCGGGTTGTGTCCGGTCAAAGCCAAGTATCTCCAGCTCAACACAAATTTTGCCAGTGGTATTAAATAGAGCTGCAATTTTTTCAATACTTTGCCTGAATCCCGCCTTCTCCAGCATGATCGGACTGATGGCATGACTGATGTTTCGCAACATCTGGCCCACTTCGTTCACCGCGTGCTCGGCATGGCCAAGTTTGTCGCGTGCATGCTCATCCTTAACGAGACTCTTCTCCCTGATGGACGACAGGTTAAGCTTCGCGGCGGACAAGAGTGACCCGGCAACATCGTGCAGCTGGTCGGCTAGTTGGCGTCGTTCGGCTTCCTGGGTTTTTATGATCGTCCGGGTGTATTTGGTTTGTTGTTCATTCAGGGTGATCAACAGTTGCTCCTTCTCGCGCCGGTAATTGTTGAACCGGTATGCCAATCCGAACGTGAGGATAACAGCTTCCAATACGTAGCCAGTCCCCTGGCCATAGTGTTGGAGGAACGACCCCGAGAAATCCAGGCTGCCGGAATAATAAAAAACCTGAAGTGCGCTGAACAGTGCTATCGGTGCCACACTGAGGAGATAGAAGATGGCCATTCGATTTCCAATGAGGATTTTCTGTATCAACGTGGTGAGCAGCGCCAGGATGTACAGACTGACCGCGATGGGAATAGCGGCCTGAAAATAATACCCTGCGGTGCTTGTCTTCAGGTCGACGTTAGGAACAAATGCCAGCAGTGTGAAAAAATACGACAAGTACGCCAGCGACCTCATCAGGATTCGAAGCCAACGGTAAGCCGCTTTTCCGGCGTAGTATTCAATGAAGTTCAAAGAAAGTGCGATTGCCAACAACGCGAAGACCGGGCGTGCGCGTTCGGCAAACCACGGCGATTCAGGCCACAGGAATTTATATCCAAAGCCCTCATTTGAAAGCACGTAGAGCCAACCGACCGCCACGTAGAGAATATAAAAAAAATAGACAGGTTCCCTGGTGATGATGACCAGGTACAATCCGAAAATCAACATCAAGGCGATCATCCCTGTCATGATACCGATCACAGTGGTGATGCTCATGACGTGATCGGCCATCACACGCTCGTCGTAGGTTGCAAAGGTGAGTTGCATAGACTCGTTTCTCTTATCCAGCTTGACCAGATAGTGCGTGACATCCGGGTCGAGCGGAAATGTGAAATTCAACGATGGTCTCGGACGACTGGAGAACGCAAAGCTGTCGCCGGTGGTGTTGACGCAATCGGGAGTACTGTCATTGACAACAAAAAAATCAATGCGGTTGATCTGCGAAGAACCAATCTCAAGAATCTGACGGGAGTTGGCGGAGGGACTTGTTTTCACAGCCAGCCAGTAGATCGAAGTCGTGAATCCCGGATTGAACGAATTTCCGGACTGTCGGATGAAATCGCCCTTCACAAACCGGTGCCATGCTTGTTGTGCGGAAAGTTGGCTTGTAGAATCCTCAAGCAGGAAATAAGCTGTCTGGTCTTTAGGGCCAGAGTAGCATGAAACGGCCGATATGCCGGCCGTTAGAATGAGCGCTTGAGTGGTCAATCGTCTCAACGCGCGGTGTAACGAATCTACTATCACGGCAAATCCTTCTCAACACGCAGACCCACGGCCAGAATCCCGTCGAGTGTATCCAGGCGCATGTACTGCTGAAAACCGATTGAATAGTTACCGGCATACGGAAATTGAAACGCTGTGAGCACAGGGACGCGTTGGTCATAGATATCTCCGATTCCACTTTGACCAAACGGTTTTCCTGACTTCTGATCGAACAAGTACATTTCCAGTAATCCCTTTCTCAGCAAGCCACCCGTGGAGTCACGGAGATAGTAGTTGACGAAAAGCCGCGAGTACGGATATGCGACAGAGTTTCGAAGGTTACAGTACAAGTTATACTGAGCGGTTGAGTCCTGAATTTCAAATTCGAATTCGGGCTGTTGATGGATGCGCCAGAACCGCGAATCAAAATCAAAATTCTTCTCGTAAACGCGACGCTCGTCGCAGGCACAAAAAAGAATAGCTACTGTAATCGCAACCAGCGGTAATCTCATTGCGGATTTCGCGGTTTGTTAGGATGGCGTGGCTGTCCTTGGTTTCCGGAGGGGTGGCTGCCTCCTCCTCTGTTTCTCTTCTTCTTTTTCTTCTTCCCCTTGTTTTTATATTTCTGATCCATGCGCTGAAGGTCGCTGTTGAGTGTCGCGATCGGGGCTTTTTCCTCCAGCACGTCTTTATCCAGGCTGGCTGGCTTTTTGCCTTCACGGTTCATGCGCAGGATCTCGTTGACGCGAGCCACATTCAGCGGATACCACGCATTTTCCTCACTGTAGCCAAACCACATCAGCTTGCGAAAGATGTCAGTCTTTTGGAGCGTGGCCTCACCTTTTTCGGTCAGCAGTGGCCCTTCAATCTTGGGAATATCCTCAAGCGCTTCGATGTAGGTTTCCAATTCATAATTCAGGCAGCATTTCAGTCTGCCGCACTGTCCGGACAACTTACTCGGGTTAAGGGATAGATTCTGGTATCGCGCGGCGCTGGTCGCCACGTTCTTGAATTCACCCAGCCAGGTGGCGCAACACAATTCGCGGCCGCATACGCCGATGCCGCCGAGACGGCCTGCCTCCTGCCGAAGGCTGATCTGGCGCATCTCCACACGGATCTTGAATTCGCCAGCGAGGACTTTAATGAGTTCCCGAAAATCCACGCGGTCGTCAGCGGAATAGTAGAACGTGGCTTTGGTATTGTCGGCCTGATATTCGATGTCCGACAACTTCATTTCGAGTTTCATGTCGCGGATGATCTCCCGGGTCCGGTACAATGTGGGCAGTTCTCGCTTCTTTACTTCCTCGAATTTTTCCAGGTCCTTCTGGTGGGCCATTCGATAGATCTTTTTCACATCGGCGTCAAGTGGTATTTTCTTCTTCTGCATCTGCAGGCGAACCAGTTCGCCCTGAAGCGACACATACCCGATATGGTGGCCATTGGGAACTTCCACGACCACGGCATCGCCCGTTGTCAGCGATAACTTGTCGGGGTTGCGAAAGAAATCCTTTCTACCGTTCTTAAACCGTACTTCGACCAGGTTGAACTTGTTCTCTGCAGGCATCTCCATGTTGGCCAGCCAGTCAAACACGTTCATCTTATTACAGCCGCCGGTGAGGCAAGCGCCGTTATTCTGGCATCCAGCCACCTTACCGTCCTTAGTACGCGAGCCGCATGAACAGGCCATCGTTAAACCCCTTTATAGTTCATCAAATCTGTTCCAATATCTTTACGGAAGTAAAGGCCATCCCATTTAATCCTGGATACGATCGAGTAGGCCGCATCGCGCGCCTCCTTGAGAGAATTGCCTCTTCCAGTCACCGCCAACACGCGGCCACCATCTGTCACAATGGATCCATTGGTTTGTTTGGTTCCAGCGTGAAAGATAAGATCATTTTTTTCGCTATCTAATCCTGTGATCGCATTTCCTTTTTTGTAATCGCCGGGGTAGCCTCCGCTGACGAGGGCAACGGTTACCGCATGCCGGGAATCGATATCGATCTTCTGATTTTTCAACTCGCCGCGAGCGGTCGCCAGGAGCAAATCCACGAGGTCGCTCTGAATACGCGTCATTACGGCTTGTGTTTCAGGATCCCCCATTCGAGCATTATACTCGATAACGAACGGATTCCCGCCCACGTTCATGAGGCCCACGAATATAAAACCCTTGTAGGAGATGGCTTCGCGATTGAGGCCGGCGATCGTGGGTATGACCACTTGCTCTTCCACTTTTTGCATGAACGCCGGTGTCGCGAACACTACTGGAGACACGGCTCCCATTCCCCCCGTGTTAGGGCCGGTGTCGCCGTCGCCGATTCGCTTGTAGTCCTTGGCTTCGGGAAGAATGATGTAATCCTTGCCATCAGTCAGTACAAAAACCGACAGTTCGATTCCACTCAGGAACTCTTCAATAAGCACCTTGGAGCTGGCTTCCCCAAATTTCTTGTTCACCAGCATATCTTTTATGACAGCCTTGGCTTCTGCCTGACTCAAGGAGATAATCACGCCTTTTCCGGCGGCCAGGCCATCGGCCTTGAGCACGATCGGCGGTTTGCAGGTGGCAATGTAATCGAATGCCTGCTCGATGTCCTGTTCGCTGAATGCTTGCGCTTTGGCGGTGGGAATGTTATTCCTAAGCATGAACTGCTTCGAGAAATCCTTGCTGCCCTCCAGCTGTGCTCCGGTTTTGCCGGGCCCGACAATAAGGATGTCCTTGAGCCACGGGTCGCTTTCAAAATAGTCGCGAATGCCATTCACCAGCGGGGCTTCCGGTCCGACCACAAGAAGTTCAATCGAGTTGTCGCGGCAAAACTTTCCGAGTTGATGAAAATCGTTGGAGCCGATCGAGACGTTTTCGGCCACACGCGCCGTACCAGCGTTGCCCGGCGCAACAAACAGGCGGTCGCAGTGCGGACTCTGTTTGATCTTCCAGGCCATCGCATGTTCTCTGCCGCCGTTGCCGATGATCAAGATATTCATTTACGCTGGATCGGTGTTAAAATGCCAAAGATAGGCGCGATTTCGATTCTTTAAAATAGCAGCCGGCGGGCGGACCGGGCGGGCATAAAAAAGCCAGGAGTTTCCTGGCTGGCAACCGGTCAAGTCAATTGGCGTACTCTGACATGAACTTGATTCGCATCAGACGTATTTCCTCTTCGGAATAGTCTGCAATGGTATCATCCTTCAAGGCTTCCTCGAGGCTGTCAGTCTCGGCACGCATGAAATAGTCGTGGATGTCATCCTGTTTGTGCGGGTCGAGTACCTGGTCGATGTAATAGTTCAGATTCAGTTTCGTGCCGCTGTAGCAAATATTCTCGATTTCCGTGAGTAACTCTTCGAACGTCAGCCTGGTCGCCTCGGCGATCTCTTCGAGGTCGATCTTCCGGTCGATTTGCTGGATAATAGCGATCTTCGTCTTCGACTTGTTGACCGCCGACTTCACCACAACTTCACTGGCTGTTTCGATATCATTATCTTCGACGTACTTCTGGATCACTTCGAGGAACTCCTTGCCGAACTTGTTCACCTTTCCCATACCCACACCGTTGACCTGGGCCATTTCCTCTTTGTCGGTAGGGTAGGTGGTCGCCATTTCCTCGAGTGACGGATCCTGGAAGATGACGTACGGCGGAAGCCCCCTTTCCTTCGCGATTTTCTTTCGAAGGGCTTTCAGCAATTCGAAGAGCTTTTGATCGTAAGCCTTCGCATTTACCGGCGGTTTCTCGGATGACTCCTCTTCGTCTTCGATGTCCGTAGTAAAATCGTGGTCTCGGGCGAGCTCGATGGCTTGTGGCTTTTTAAGGAATCTCTCTCCCTTCGCGGTAATCTTCAGCGCGCCGATGTTGTCGATATCCTTTTCCAGATATTGGAAGATCAGCGTTTGCCGGATGACCGATTTCCAAAAATCGCCATCTTCTTCGCTGCCTTTGCCGAACACCTCAAGGTCGAAATGACCATAGCTCTTGACATATTCGTCTTCAACACCGCGGATGACGTGGATGAGATGATTGAGTCCGAAACGTTCGTTGGTCTGCTTGACGGCTTTCAACACGAGCATCACGTAATCTGTTCCATCGAATCGTTCGCGTGGATGGACGCAATTATCGCACATGCCGCAGTTTTCTTCGGTAAATTCTTCACCGAAGTAGTGAAGCAGCTGTCGGCGGCGGCATACGGGCGACTCGGCATAGAACTCCATTTCCTGGAGGAGTATCCTCGCATTCTCCCGTTCCTGCACAGGCTTGTCCTTGTTGAATTTTTCCAGCTTGCTCAAGTCGTTGTGGCTGTAGAACATCAGGCAATGCCCCTCCAGGCCATCCCGGCCGGCGCGCCCGGTCTCCTGGTAGTAACCTTCGAGTGATTTGGGCACATCGTAATGCACGACGAACCGGACGTCGGGCTTGTCGATACCCATTCCAAAGGCGATGGTTGCCACAATGATGTCGATCTCCTCATTGAGGAAATCATCCTGGTTCTTCATCCGGACATCCGGTTCAAGTCCCGCGTGATACGGCGCCGACTTGAATCCGTTCACATTCAACAAGCGTGAGATTTCTTCGACTTTCTTGCGACTGAGGCAGTAGATGATTCCAGACTTGCCCTTGTTGTCTTTCAGGAATTTGATCAACTGTTTCTTGGTTTCCTTTTTAGGGCGAACCTCATAGTAAAGATTCTTCCGGTTAAAGGAGGAGACGAAAACGTCTGCCTCCTCCATCTGAAGATTTTTCTGAATGTCGATCTGTACTTTGGGAGTAGCGGTTGCCGTCAGGGCGATCACAGGCATGTCGCCCAAATTCTGAATCATGGTCTTGATTCGGCGATACTCTGGTCTGAAGTCGTGACCCCATTCGGATATACAGTGCGCTTCGTCGATAGCGACAAAGGAAACGTTCACCTTTTTCAGGAACTCGATCGTCTCTTCTTTGTTGAGCGATTCCGGTGCAACGTAAAGCAATTTCACATTTCCATTCATGCAGTCTTTTTTCAACCGCGTGATTTCGCCTTTGCTCAACGTCGAGTTCAGGAAGCGCGCGTTAACACCATAGGCATTCATCTGATCGACTTGATTTTTCATCAACGCGATCAACGGTGAGATGACAATGGCGAGGCCGTCCTTGATCATGGCGGGCAATTGATAACACAATGACTTGCCTGCGCCCGTCGGCATGATCACAAATGTATTTCGTCCTTCAAGTAAATTCTGTATAATCCGTTCCTGGTTACCGCGAAACTGGCTGTATCCGAATATCTCTTTCAGTCTTTCTCTTAATGCGTCTTTCTCTTCAACCAACATGGTAAAAATCTAAAGTTGTATCTTTGCCAACCGGCAAAACTAATTTTCTAAAGGCATTGAATTTACAAAAAAATATTAAAAAAATTGCACAGGACGTTCTATTAAATGAATCCCGGGCAATCGAAAATCTAGCGTCCTTTATCAACAACGATTTTGAGTTATGCGTTCGGGAGATTTATTCCGCGAAAGGCCGTGTCGTCATAACAGGCGTTGGCAAAAGCGCCATCATTGCGAATAAAATTGTGGCGACGCTAAACTCAACCGGGACACCCGCAATTTTTATGCATGCCGCCGACGCCATCCACGGCGATTTGGGAATGGTGCAGCGAGATGACATCGTCGTCTGCATTTCCAAGAGCGGTAACACACCCGAGATCAAAGTTCTGGTCCCACTCTTGAAACGTCGCGGCTCAAAGCTTGTTGCACTTGTCAGCAACACAAATTCATATCTTACAGAGCAGGCTGATTTTGTGTTGAATGCAACGATTGCAGAAGAAGCATGTCCACACAATCTGGCGCCGACGACAAGCACGACCGCGCACATGGCGCTCGGCGATGCTCTTGCCGTTTGTTTGCTCGAACTGCGCAATTTCAGCAGTCGCGACTTTGCAGAGTTTCACCCCGGAGGTTCGCTCGGCAAACAACTCTACCTGAAAGTGTCCGATATATACACGCACAACCTGGTGCCCATGGTTTCGCCCGAAGCACCGCTCCGGGAAGTAATCCTCGAAATAACCTCGAAACGCCTTGGCTGTACCGCTGTAGTGGATGGGAACAAGAATTTACTCGGAATAATTACAGATGGCGATCTGAGACGGATGTTGCAAAAAGACATTGCCCTCGAAGATCTCCGAGCCACCGATATCATGACGGCCGAGCCAAGACGAATTGACAAAGACGAATTTGCCGTAAAGGCCCTGCAAATCATGCAGCAAAACAGTATTACTCAGCTTGTGGTCATGGACGGGGAGAAAATGGCCGGATTTGTTCACCTCCACGATCTGTTGAAGGAAGGAATTGTTTAATATTGGCTATAATTCTTTCAATTCGTTTGGCTTCAGGCATCTTTTGCAGAATTTTCCACTTCACTGTTTAGCATGAACCAAAATTTGTTTGTAGTCATCATGGCTGGGGGCGTCGGAGTCCGTTTTTGGCCGTATAGCCGAAACTCCCGTCCAAAGCAGTTCCTCGACGTTCTGGGCACCGGAAAAACCCTGATTCAATCGACTTTCGAACGTCTCTTGCCCATCTGCCCGGTTGAAAATATCTATGTGGTCACACACGAAGAGCATGCTTCGCTGGTCAAGGAACAATTGCCTCAGCTTGACGACGACCAGATCCTCGCCGAACCGATGCGCAAAAACACTGCGCCCTGCATCCTGTACGCCAGCTACAAGATCGCCCAGCGAAATAAGGACGCCGTTATACTGGTCAGCCCGTCAGACCACCTTATCCTGAATGAAAATGAATTTCACGACGTGGTCAAAAAAGCAACGGAACAGGCTAAAGAGCAGGACAAGCTGTTGACCATTGGCATCACTCCCACACGCCCCGAAACGGGGTACGGGTATATCCAGTTTCACACGGAGAAAAGCTTTGCAAAAAAAGTAAAGACCTTCACCGAAAAACCCGAACTGTCGTTGGCCAAGAAGTTTCTGGAGAGCGGCGATTTCGTGTGGAACTCCGGGATTTTTATTTGGGGAGTCCAGGCGATACTCAAAGCATTCCAGGAACACCTTCCGGAAATGACCGAGATATTCGAAGAGATCAAGTCGCGGCTGAGCACTAATGAAGAGAAGGAAGTGATCCTTGCGGCGTATGCGCAATGCAAGAATATCTCTATCGATTACGCCATCATGGAAAAGGCGAAGAACGTCTATGTGTGCCCTGGTAATTTTTCGTGGTCCGATCTCGGGTCATGGTCATCGATCTACGAGATTTCGGCGAAAGACAGAAACAACAACGTCGTCAACGCGAACACCATTATTTATGAATCGCGAAATTGTATCGTTAAGGGTTCGCCCGACAAGCTGATTGTGATCCAGGGACTCAACGGTTACCTCGTGGGTGAATTCGGAAACGTTATCATCGTTTGCGAAAAAGACAAAGAACAGCAATTTCGGAGATTTGTGAACGACGTCAAGTCGAAGCCGAATTCAAGTGACTTCCTTTAATCATCGACGGCGGCGAACAATGTCGTAGATCGCAACGCCGGCAGCCACAGACACGTTCAGCGATGCGATTTTTCCCTTCATGGGAATCTTCACCAGTTCGTCGGCTTCGCGCATCAACGCATCCGAAACACCGTCTTCCTCTGAGCCCAGAATCAGTGCAAGCGGACCCGAAAGATCAACGTCGAAAATATCCTTCGACGATCTCTCTGTGCAGACGATCGTGCGGACGCCACTGTCCCGAAGAAACTTCAATGTTTGCTTAAGGTCCTTCTCTCGACAAACCGGTAGATGATTAAGCGCCCCCGCTGACGTCTTCATGGCGTCTCCTGTAATTGGCGCACTGCCTTTTTCGGCCACGACGATGCCATCGACACCGCCGCACTCAGCTGTTCGGACGATCGCGCCGAAATTGCGCACATCTGTGATACGGTCGAGGATCAATAAGAACGGCTCCCGGCCTTCATCAAAAGCGTGTTGAACAATGTTATTCACGGACGCAAATGCGACCGGTGAAAGCACGCAGACAACACCCTGGTGGTTGCCTGAAACCAGCCGCGACAACCTTGCAGCAGGCACAAATGTGTAGGATATTTTTCGTTCTCTGAGCAGGTGGATCAATTCCTTGATCAGGTCGTTGGGGAGCCCCGATTGAACCATCACCTTTTCAATATGCTTTCCAGCCTGTATGGCCTCCATCACAGCCCTGGTTCCGTAGATCAAGTCGCTCTTTTGCATGCTGTCATTAATATTGTTGTGGCGTTTCGGGAATTGGTCTGATCAGAATCGTGCGCTGCGCAACAAGTCCACCGTCTCATACCAGGACAGCCTGTAGCTATCATCTCGTATCAGCACGTAATTGTCAGGGTCGAAGATACTCGACGATTTGACGAAGTTGAACGTCGTTTTGGCGCCGGGCTCCTGGTAGATCCAAACTTCGCGGTCGGCGAACTTGTAAACCTCGTGCGGCGGCCCATAGATGATAAGGACCATGCCGCGATCGGTCTTCCAGCCTTCTTTATACGATGTAAAATTGCGATTCGCGATCTCGACCCTTCTGAAATAGGAACGCATCAATTTTCGGGCGCGATCAGCATCACTCGTAATGTTCAGCAAAATCCGGTCGAAGCTGCGTTTATCTTCTTTCGCCAGCACCAGTCTGTCGTACTCCTGTTTCGAGCAAATGTAAACCAAAGGTCCGACGAGACTACTGAGCCGGTTAAGCCGGGGATAGTCTGCTTCTACACGGAACGACATCCCTTCGACCGCACTGGTATCCCGCTGCAGCAGATACAGTCCAGGCTGCGACGGTATAAACCGTTCTCCTGGCGAAAGCCGAATTATTGAATCCGGCCGAATAACTTCCGAGACACGGGTGAGGCGTTCCGAAAATGGAGGAACCGCTGCCGGGAAATCGTGGTCGTAATACGAAACAAAGCACGACGAATCACCGGCCAACGTCAGGGCTTGATTGACATTGACGTAGTTCCGCGGTGGTATTTCATCGCCGGCAAGGAAATAGGATGTGACTGGATAATTTTCCGTCAGTATCTGGTAAAATATCCAGGCGCGCTTGACGGATACCTGGATTACTTTGGCGACAATGATTCGCGGCGGCCTGCGTATTTCCACCACTCCATATATTCCATTCGCAGACCGAACGGGTGAGGGTGAAAAATCGGTGCTGTCGCTGGCCTTGGCAGAAAGAGACTCACGGCCCTCCCATTGAACAATGAAGTCGGTTATCTGAAGCGAAGTGTCGACTAATTCCATCTTAAACGACACCAGCCAGCCATCACCCTGGCGGATCGGCTTTAATTCAAAGGTGAACTCCTGATCCGGACTGTACAGATAAGCGAAGTTGATGTCCTGCAACGATTGACCGGCGGCGGCCCACGTGCAGCACACCATCAAGAGCGCGGACAAACAATTTCTCATAGTATCCATCTTATTCATGGGCCGAAATTATGCATTTTTGACTGGTTGGCGTTGCTCCAGATCACCAGCAATTTGGAAGCCGAAAAAGTTTTCCCGGCATCAATTGTTTATTTTTGCCGCCATGCCGAAAATCTTCACAACAGAGATAACCAGCGAACAGATCCCTTCCGACAATCCGATCCATCAACGGCTATTCAAGGCCTATATCGCGGCGGAGAAATATCTTACAGGTGATGTGCTCGAGGTCGGCTGCGGCGAGGGACGGGGGGTCAACGTTATTCTGCAACATGCCAGGACTTTCACGGCTGTCGATAAAATCAGTGAAGTCGTCATTAATTTAGGAAAAAAATTCCCGCAAGGAACGTTTCTGGCGATGAACATTCCTCCGTTGAAGGGCCTGGAGAGTAATGCCTACGATGTGGTGATCACGTTTCAGGTTATAGAGCATATCGATGATGACAAGTTGTTCCTTCGCGAGATTCACCGCGTGTTGAAACCCGGCGGCCTCCTGCTACTGACAACGCCGAATCGACGAATGTCACTGACGCGCAATCCCTGGCATGTGCGCGAGTACGTGGATCATGAGCTGAAGAAGCTGGCCGAAAATACATTCGCGAAAGTTGAAATGAAGGGTATCACCGGAAATGAAAAAGTGATGTCGTATTATGAGGAGAACAAACGCGCAGTGCAACGGCTGACGAAATGGGATTTTCTGGACCTCCAACATCGCCTTCCGGCTTCCTGGCTCAGGTTGCCGTACGAAATTTTGAACCGCTGGAACAGAAATAAGCTTCAGTCTTCCGATACGTCTTTGGTTTATGGCATCACGCAGGAGGACTATTATGTTACCGAAGAGAGTGGTGCCGCCCTTGACTTGTTCATGATAGCAAAAAAGTAATTCACCGATTTGAAGAAGAAATTACCCGCTGGGGGAGCCCACGCAGGAAAATCCCATTGAATCCCCCATCAAGGGCCATACAGCCGGTTCGGCATATCCTTTTTATATCGACTTTAAAAACCACTTAACGGCAAACTGCGTTCATACTGCGCAAGATTGCGTATTTTCAGTGTTGACTATTAATGAACCTGACCTGTAGAGCATGAAAAAGATGATTCCGCTGAAAGGGTATTTCGTTAGAGCCAGGGTGTTTGGCATCATAGTCATTTGCCTGTTCGTATTCTCCCTATTTTATTTCCTCGTGCAATATCTCCGAGGATAGACTGCACTATTTAGGCTCAATCCACTTCATATTTAATAATTTTGTATCCGGAAAAACCGGTTCGGATTATTGAACATGAATGTTGGCCATTGTAGCCTGATTTGGATTTTTCTTGCTCTGTCATCAATGGCGCAAGGCCAGGATGCGCAGTTTCAAAGAAAGTTGAAGGAGGCCGAGGTCTACCTGAATCGCGGCATGGCGCGGGAAAAGGCTAATGACTTGGTGGGGGCTGCAGCCGATTTTTCTGAAGCCATACGCCGTGATCGCGGAAGTGTGGATGCATATGAACACCGCGCTCAATGCTATTTTCTTTCGGGTAAATTTACGAGCGCGATTCGCGATTTGCTTAACGCGGAAAAAATCGGTGGAAAAGCTACGGCGTGGCAATTGCATTTGCTCGCCGATTGTTACATGGCCAACGACCAATCGGTCGAAGCCCTTCGGTGTCTGGACCGGTTGATGTCGATGAATAGTAACGACACAGACGCGCATCTTAAGCGCGGCATGCTATATGTCAAAACCCGCAATTACGCTCAAGCGATAACTGAATTCGATTGGGTGCGCGAACAGGGCTCGGTTACGGCAAAGCTCTACCTGTCGTTGGCCGAAGCGTACATGGGCATGGGCAATCGCGCGGCGGCGATTTCGGCTCTTGACGATGCCGCTGCCCTGGACCCGGACAACGCCAATGTGTGGTTCAATCGCGGACTCTTCCACGAGGATGTGAAGGACTACCCGTCGGCGATCGTGGACTATAACCAGGCGCTTCGCCTTGATGTGACAGATGCCGATGCGTTATACAATCGCGCCAGCTGCAAGGCTTACCTTGGTGATTTTGGCGCGGCGGTTTCAGACATGGACGAAGCCATTCGACTGGATCCACGTAACGCGGCTTACTATAAGCAACGCGGCAATTTCTACTACAGGTTGAACCAAAAAGATAAGGCATGTTTCGACTGGCGTAAATCGGTGGAGCATGGCGATCCAAAGGCGCGATTTCAACTGGACACATACTGTAAATGAAAAGGTGGCTGAAATGGGCGCTGATGTGATTATAAAGCAGTTAAATTGCTTTGAACTCCGGTGCTGCAATACAATTTTTCACCGACATTTCGGTTATTAAGTCCATGAGGTTAACATTTTTTATTCTGGTTCTTCTGTTTTTCGGAGTCACGACAGTGACGGTGGCACAGTCGCGGAAGAAAAAAAACAGAAAGGAAGCCGTGGACCAACCGCTGCCACCCACAACGCTCAACCCTGAGCCCCGGGATGATCCGAGCCCTCCCCGCGCGTCGCGAAAGAGTATGAAGAATGAGTCTCGTGGGCTGACCTACGAATCTGAGCAGCAGTATTATGAGCGAATGGAGGCAGTCGCCAAAGCCAGAAGAAAAGAGGAGAAGATGCTTATGAAGCCACAGTATTCCGATCCGATGTACTTCGGTCATAAGCGTCCGCCAAAGAAACACAGGGCCGGCAAGCTGAAGTATTGCAAAGAATGCGGTATCCGGCATTGAGGCTCACGCATTGATTTTTTGAATGGGATGTTCATTGTAAATTGTTGAATGAACATTGCCGGGCTGATTGAACACACCAACTTAAGTCCAATCCTGGTTATCGCCGATATTGACAGGCTGGTGGATGAGGCACGCCAGTACGGTTTTTTTGGCATTTGCATCCCGCCGTTTTGGGTGAAGAGAGCCTCGAGGGAAATCGGCAACGCGGGGATCAAATTGGTAACGGTTGCAGGTTTCCCCCTTGGGTACAACATGACCGAGACCAAACTCGATGAGATCACGCGTGCTATCGATAACGGTGCCGACGAAGTCGATCTTGTCTGGAATATATCGTCATTCAAGACAGGACTTCCGTGGACAAAAATCGAACTCGCCCAGTGCGCGAAATTGTGCCACGTCCGGGAGAAACTTCTCAAAGTAATTATTGAGACCGCGTATCTTTCGACCAGTGAAATAGAGGTCGCCTGCAAGCTATGCGCCGACGCTGGTGCTGACTTCGTCAAAACATCCACGGGATTCGCGGGCAGCGGCGCGTCTGTCGGCCATGTTGAATTGATGCGAAAAGTATTACCACCGGCGGTAGGCATCAAGGCATCGGGAGGCATTAAGACCGTCGATCAGGTTCGCGCGTTGGTTGACGCCGGCGCGTCGAGGATAGGCACCTCGTCGGGAGTTGCAATCATGCAATCTATCCAAGGACACAAGTCATGACGAATATAGGAGTATTGAAACGAGCGAGGAATGAAGCATCTAAATCTTCGGGTTACCGGTCGCGTCCAGGGAGTCTTTTTCAGGGCATCAACGAAGACCTGCGCTGACAAACTTGGCGTGCGGGGAATGGTTAGAAATGAATCTGATGGAACCGTCTACATTGAAGCTGAAGGAGATGATGAGGTCCTTCAGAAGTTCATAGCATGGTGCCAGCAAGGTCCGGAGTTCGCGCGTGTCGAACAGTGCATCGTTGAAGAGGCACCCATCCGCCACTATCGCAGTTTTGATATTCTACGGTGATTCTCGTGATGCGCCCGACTTTCTTCCGGAAGTCGTATGCTCCCGCGGGTTTCAAAACGAAGGGAAAAGTGTCGCGCGATAAAGCCGCTGAGCCTGTTATCGACGAGGTGGATCGGGCTGTCGACGGGGAAAAACACGGTGAGGTCCAATACCGCCCTAAGGAAAGATTGATCTGTGCAGAAATCCCGCGACCATTTCTTGAATTGCTCCGCCCATTCGCCCTGATATTTCTGATAATCGTCGGAACCATCGAAAAGGAATTCGAGCTGGTTGTCGCCGTAGCGGATGTATCGAAACACTCCCATTAATGTAACGTAGAATTCGTGCAGGTGCCGGAAGTCCTCAACCTGATGTTGCCGGATTTTTTCTGATAGCTCGTCGGCAAGGCCCAAGGGATTGGTACGGATCAGATATTCGACCTTCACGAAATCGAGCAGGTAATGAAGAAGCGGTTTTTCCAGGGACAGCTGTGCTTGCTCTAAGATGTAATTCTTATCCAGCGGAAAGAACTTTCGAAGCACGTGATTGCGGGTTTTGCAAATGTAATAAAAAAGCCTTCCAAAGGGAAGGCTCACAGACCGGTTAGGCGCGATTAAAAGCTTAAGGCAGAGGCGCGGCCCAGGTAAATATCGAATTCAATCGGGGAATCGCCTCCCTCGAGGAGGCTTCCCTCCGGAACGGCCGGATAGATCTCTTCATACGTTTTGACCATATTCATAAATACCCGCCGGTAAACGTGAGTGCGATTGATCTTATTATGATCGTCGATGCCCGCCGCGGCCATCAGTTCGACAAAACTGTCAACCGTGTGCTTATGATAGTTGGCCACCCGCACTTTCTTGTCGTCGATCACAAGACCTTTGGCAAGCGAGGGGTCTTGCGTGGCCACTCCCGTAGGGCAGGTGTTCCGATTGCACTCGAGCGCCTGAATACACCCCAGAGCCATCATCATAGCGCGAGCAGAATTGCACGTGTCAGCGCCAAGTGCCATCGCCCTCAGCATATGGAAGCCGGTGAGTATTTTGCCGGAGGCAATCAGCTTGGTTTGATCGCGAATAGCAAATCCATGGAGGGAGTCTTCTGCAAAAGCGAGGGCATCGAGCAAGGGCATTCCGACGAAGTTTGAAAATTCGGGTGGTGCCGCGCCCGTTCCGCCTTCACCGCCGTCGACGGTGATAAAATCAGGATAGCTGTTCAGTTGCACCATGGCTTTGCATATTCCCAAAAACTCGCTCTTGCGTCCAATGCAAAGCTTGAACCCGACAGGTTTTCCTCCAGACAGGTCGCGAAGTTTTTCGACAAACTTGATCAGTTCGATCGGATTGGTGAACGCACTGTGGAATGGTGGTGAGAACACGGTCGTCCCTGGCTTGACATGCCGGATGGCGGCAATCTCCGGGGTATTCTTTTTGGCTGGCAGAATACCTCCATGACCCGGTTTGGCTCCCTGCGACAACTTGATCTCGATCATTTTAACTTCGGGCCGTGTGGCGTTCTTGACGAAGGCCTCCGGCGAAAAATTACCGTCGTCGTCACGCGCTCCAAAATAGCCGGTGCCAATCTGCCAAATCAGGTCGCCGCCGTTTTTCAGGTGATGCGGACTTATGCCGCCTTCTCCGGTGTTATGTGCGAATCCGCCGATCTTCGCGCCGGCGTTCAATGCTTCGACTGCATTACCGCTCAATGATCCAAAGCTCATGGCTGAAACATTCAGAATACTCGCGCTATAGGGTTGTTTGCATCGGCCTTCTCCAAAAACGACACGTGGATTGGGGTTAAGCTTGTGATGGTCCAGCGAGCCGATGGAGTGCGTCATCCATTCATAACCTTCGGCATAAACATTTAGCTGTGTTCCGAATGGGATGGTGTCGATCTGCTTCTTGGCGCGCTGATAGATAACGCTACGCTCGTTGCGGTTGATGGGTGCCCCGTCAGTGTCCGACTCGACAAAATACTGTTGTATCTTGGGCCGCATGTCTTCGAAAAAATACCGGAGCCTTCCCAGCAACGGGAAATTTCGCTTGATCGACTGACGGCGTTGCACCATGTCATAGACACCCATGTAGATCAGCGGCCCGATGATGACAAATGCAAATAGGGCATCCATCCAAAAATACGCCCAAAGCAGGATCAGCGCGGTGACCCCGACGCTGCTGACAACGAATATTCTTCTCATAGTGGGTTGTGGAGTTACAACCAAATATAAGAATTCTGAACGAGCACGTGGAAAGAATGCGTCAATACCAACGCAATTTTCTCATAGTCGGCCTGGTCAATTGGGAAAATACATCAGGAGATGTCAGTTGTAGTGCACGAATCCCGGAGGCTTCACAAAACTTGCCGTGTATTTGACCCGCAGGTTGCTGCTGACGCTGAAGGAAAAAGTATTCACTCCTTCCACCGCGCGCGGAAAATAAGTCAACCGGAACTCGATAGTGCCGAAAACGAGGTTCTCATTCCGGGTTCTGAGACCAGCGCCAAATCCAAAATAGGGCTTGTCATGGAGAATGCTGGTTGACCGCGTAGCCAGGAGCGCCATCTCGCCAGAGACGAAAGGTGCCATGCGAAATCCCAGAAAATGAAGAGGCGTGAATGCGATGGTTTCGGTTGCGAAATGAAATCGCTCGGTGCCCCGCAGGCTGTCAGCGGAAAATTGTCTCAACCCGAACTCGTTGTTAATATCCAGCGGCAACGATGTCTTTTGGTTGACGACGCGCGCATAACCTGCGGAAAAATACTGCCTGATTAACAGATTTCCACGGGGAATCAGGCGGCTGAGCAGCGAGCCGTATAACAGCATGATTCCATCTTCGATCCCATGATTGTAATAACTTCCAGCCCTGAATCCGAGCGTATAAAACTCGTTTCGCCGCGAAACCATCGATTTCTCCGCCTCCACACCCACGTAGGGTCTGTCATAACCGAGCTCTTTCGTCCAGCCAAAATACAGGGACATGTTGTGCCCATAGGGAACATCTTCGGTCCGGCCGAAGCCGTAGATGTAACTCGCCGTGTAAAAATTCTGTTTAAAAAATGTCAATCCTCCCAATACATATGACCGGTCGTTGTAGATCGCGTTGTGCTGTTCAATCTCCTGATCGGGAGGACGAGTAAAACGCTGATTGAATGCCCGCACCGCTACAAAGTGACGGCTTCGGTCTTGGCCATTGCTTCTTGCGCCAATATTATAACCCATCCAAAAATCGTCGATGTCGTATCGATAATCGCGAAACAACGAGTCGACTGTATCAAAGTAATTTACAGACCAGTTTTTGCTTAATTCAATTCCTCCGGCGAAGCGGGTGTACGGAGACACCAATGGTCGATCAAGCCGCAGGTAGAAAGCTGTTTCCTCTTCATCTCCGTAACTGCTGCCGGTGTTCATTTGGGTATATCCAACGGCAGCGTTGATGAAACTACCCGCGATACTGTTTTTGCGATACAGTGCTTCGTAAAGAAATGGGGGCCGCCGCCGATCATCGTAGAGGCCATTGAACTGCAGTCGCTGTCCCCATCCGCCGAGGTTCACATCGTAAAGACGAAAGCGGGTTCGCGTTGGACTGGGATGTAAACTGCCCCCGATGCTAAACACATCTCGCGTCAACACGATGATGTCGACAGAATCGGATGTATGCCGAAGCGGTACCACGTAAATCTTGGCATCCAGGATGAAGTCGAGGTCCCTGAGGTAGCGTTCGTTGTCAGCCAGGCGGTAAGGGTTCAATGGCCGATTGGGGCGGACAAACAGATTATCCTTGATAACCCAGTCGCGTGAATTACTGTGTAACGCATTGCTTATCCGGGTCACCGTATTCTTGATGCTTCGCGTGGTATCGTACACGGTCTTGTCGAAGCCAATGTGCCTGACCTCTATCTGCCGGATGATCTTGCCGGCAAAAGGCTTGAACGCTTCCTCACTTGGTACCGCTGCAGTCGGGTTTGATTGGTTCTTGCGCGTAATTGACTTCAGGAGGCGTTTTGAAACGCGGTTGTTCCGAATGTACTCGATGACCTGTCTGGCTTTTCCGGTATCGGACTTCACCCTGGTAGTGTCGCTTCTCTCCTGTGCCGGGAGGGAATGACAAAGGGAGGTCACGATGGCGAGGATGTAACCGGTGCGCCGGACGTAGGTGGCAATGACATGCATAAGCAGCGGACTGTATCGGCGGTAAAAAAATCAATCCCGTCAACGCGACAACCGGCTCACGCGCCGGTCAGAGAGTGAATCTACTTCTTTCCGGCAAGATATACCCCGACGATCACGGCGCACATGCCGATGAAGTGTCCTATTAATAATTGCTCGCCATCGAGTAGACCCCACATCACTGCGACCACAGGTATCAGGTACGTTACCGAACTGGTGAACAAGGGCGTGCTGATCTTTACAAGCTTATTGAACAACACCGTTGCAAGTGATGTGCTCATTAATCCGAGCACGACAAGATAACCGAGCGCTTCCCACGCACCGGCAGCGTTGGCCATCTTGGAAGTAAAGTCCGTAGAGCCCAGCAGGTAGACCAGCGCCAACGGACCGATAAGCATCACCGAGACGCTTGTGATGGTAAGAGCATTCAGATCGGTGATGCGATATTTGATGAAATTCAGGTTGGTTCCATAGAAGATGCACGCGACAACCACAAGCAACGCGAAGATGTTGAGGCTACCAACGCCAGACGGAGCAATCAGGATGATCGTTCCAATCAAGCCGATTATGATCCCGGTAAGGGCCTTGGTCTTGAATGGTTGACCAAAAACAAAAACGCCTATCAGCAGGGTACAGATCGGTGTCAGGCTGTTCATGATTCCGGCCAACGAGCTATCGATCCGCGTCTGTGCCGCGGCGAACAGGAAGGCTGGAAACAAGATGCCCATTAGACCAGACGCCAGAAGTTTCACATAATGCGTCGACCGGAGGTTCTTGAGGCGTGGCAGGGCGAACGGGAACAGGAAAATGGCGGCCGCCACCACGCGGATTGATCCTACCTCTCCGGGGCTGAAGACGATAAGACCGCGTTTCATCAGAATAAATGACGTACCCCAGATCAGGGACAATGCTATCAATAGCGCGACGGCTCTTGTCTTTTGGATATCGGATTCCGGCATAAGTGAGGCTGATTGCGCGCAAATATTGGCATAACCGCAGCTATTTCAAATCTGAATCTTGCTGTTTGCATCGCCCGGGATCTCAAGGCCGCTCATCGGTCAGTCAGGCAACTTCTGCCAGCGAGTATCGCGTCTCGACTTCGGCAAGGATGTCATTCACTTCGGCTGCGGACTCCGCAACTACCAAACGGCTGCGATATTGCTTAAATTCAGGGAGGCCCCTGAAATAGTTGGCGTAGTGGCGGCGCATTTCAAATATACCCAGGCGGTCGCCCTTCCAGCGTATGGAAAAGTCGAGATGCTTTCGGGTGACGCGCACACGTTCGGCAATATCCGGCGGCAGAGGTCGCTCGCCGTATTGCAGGTATTGTTTAGTCTCATTAAAGATCCACGGGTAACCAATAGCTGCGCGGCCGATCATGATGCCATCGACGCCATAGTTGCATTTATATTCCAACGCTTTCTGCGGCGAATCGATGTCGCCATTGCCGAACACGGGTATCCGCATTCGCGGATTTTCCTTGATCGCGCGGATCAGGCTCCAGTCGGCAGAGCCTTTGTACATTTGAACCCGGGTCCGTCCATGGATCGTCAATGCCTGAATCCCGATATCCTGGAGGCGTTCGGCGACTTCCACGACATTCTTCGAATGCTCATCCCAACCAAGCCTTGTCTTAACGGTGACCGGCAACGGGGTGCATTTTACGATTGCTTCCGTCATCTTCACCATCTTGGGAATGTTCTGCAGCAGGGCAGCGCCGGCACCTTTGCAGGCGACCGCTTTTACCGGGCATCCGTAATTAATATCAATTAGATCAGGATTGACGGCAGTAGCTATTTCGGCCGATTGCACCATGTTGTTGACGTCACCACCGAACAATTGGATTCCGATGGGTCGCTCATATTCAAAGATATCCAGCTTTTGCAGGCTCTTGGCGGCATCGCGAATCAGGCCCTCAGACGAAATGAATTCCGTGTACATTAAATCAACGCCCCCCTCCTTGCAGACCGCGCGAAAGGGTGGATCGCTGACATCCTCCATGGGTGCGAGGAGCAGCGGAAAGTCGCCCAATTCAATGTTGCCGATTTTTACCATATTTGCCCTTGCCGAAAAGCGCAAAGTTAATTCAATTTTCAATGACTGAAAACGAGTCGTATTACAGGCCGCAACGGCATTATCTTCTGTCATTGATTTACATCCTTATACTCACCGGTCTCGGGTTCGTTCTCATTGGTCCGTTCATAGGTATTTTTGTCTCGTTGCTTTTTTACCCGGGCGGAATGGAAGACTTTATCGGGAAACTCCAGCACCCGGCGGCTTTTCCCGAAATGAAATTCTATCTCTTCTTCGTGCAAGCAACCGGGACCTTAGTAGGGTTGATCCTGACACCCTTGATCATTCTGAAGCGATACCAGACACCCATACGCGACTTCTTCAGGATCCATCTCGCGGAATTGCAGCCCTTCCTCGTGACGGCATTCATCGTCATTGCTTTCGTTGGCCTGAATTCCGTGTTCGCTGAATGGAATTATTATTTCGATTTTCCCGACGCATTTGAATCCTGGGCCCGTGCCCGGGAAGACGCTGCCGCGGAAATTACCCAGGCCCTTACAAGCTTGTCAAACGGGACGGAGTTAATGATTGCGCTTCTGGTGATTGCAGTGCTTCCCGCGATCGGTGAAGAGATCGTTTTTCGGGGATTAGTGCAGAATGAACTCTATCGGGGCACGCGAAATGTGCATGCCTCGATCTGGATCGGCGCCATACTATTCAGTGCGATACACCTGCAATTTTATGGATTCTTGCCGCGTCTTCTGCTTGGCGCATTATTCGGGTATCTGTATTATTGGTCTGGCAATTTGTGGATTGCCATTTTCGCCCACTTCGTCAACAACGCGTTGTCAGTAGTAGCCATGTACTATTATCATCAGGGGGCGTTCGAGTTTGACCTGGAGTCTCCCGAGGCACTGCCCATGCCAGCGGTAATTTCGAGCGCGGTTTTAACGGGTGGGCTATTACTTTATTTCTACAAATATTTTCAAAATCGAAAACCACCGATACCCCAGCTGTGACTTCCGTGCTGGCTAAATATGGAAATCTCACTCAGCGGATAGTGACGGGCCTGGTAGGTGCCGCTGCTATCATTGCCGGCGTATGCATCGGGCCGTGGTCGTATTTCGTCGTCTTTCTGGTGATTTGCCTGCTGGCTCTTGCCGAGTTCTACCGGCTTGCCGGACTGGACGGCATGCTTCCGCAGAAGACATTTGGCATTTTTTGCGGCGCCGTCATTTTCACGCTGTCGTTTTTCATTGAAAAAGGGGATATCTCCTACCGCTATTACTTCTTAATCTTCCCGCTGGTGTCTTTCGTGTATATGATCAAGCTCTACAAGAGGTTTGAGCGAAAGCCATTTACCAACATTGCCTTTACGTTTCTGGGGATATTCTACGTTACTGTACCTTTTGCCCTCCTGAATATTGCCGCCTACGAGGAAGGATCGTACAATTACCAGATCATTTTTGGTTGCCTCTTTATCCTTTGGGCAGGTGATACGGGTGCCTACTTTGCCGGAACGTTATTCGGACACAGGAAGTTATTCGAGCGCATATCACCGAAAAAATCGTGGGAAGGTTTTTTTGGAGGCGCAATTCTCGCCATGGCCTTCGCGCTGACGTTACCATATTTCTTTCGCCAGCTCGGGCAGGTCTCAACATTGCGGCTCCTGGATTGGGTAATCGTGGGTGTGATCATCGTCGTCGGAGGTACGTTCGGAGATCTGATCGAGTCGTTGCTAAAACGAAGCATGGAAATCAAGGACTCCGGTGATTCGTTGCCCGGCCACGGAGGATTTCTCGACCGTTTTGACGGCTTGCTTATCTCTTCCCCATTCATTGTGGCTTACCTGGAGTTGTTTAGTCCGTGACTTTGGTGCGGTTCACGCGAGAGGGGGAGGCGTAAAATAAATTTGGAACTTTAATCTTGACGCACCCGCCGCTATGCCGAAATTCCTGTAAAAAACAATTGACAGATCGTTATTTGACTATCTTTGCAACCGATTTCGACAATCAATCGGGCGCCTAGCCCGATCCTGATATACTGGCAAAATTCTACTGGGAGATATGGCGTACATTGAACCGGCACCCTTAAAGGATAGAGAAAATCCATTTGAGGCAATGATGTCCCGTTTCCAAAAAGCTTCGCAGCTACTGGGACTGGAGGAAGAGATTTATAACGTACTTAAAAATCCGGCTCGGCAGGTGATTGTCTCGCTCCCGGTCACTATGGACAACGGTGCCATCAAAGTCTTCGAAGGTTATCGCGTCATTCATTCAACTATTCTAGGTCCGTCGAAGGGTGGTATCCGTTTCGACCCCGCTGTCAATCTTGATGAAGTAAAGGCGCTCGCCGCGTGGATGACCTGGAAATGTGCCGTGGTCGATATTCCTTATGGTGGTGCCAAAGGCGGTGTGACGTGTAATCCACGGGAAATGTCAACCGGAGAGATCGAGCGACTGATGCGTGCATACACACAGGCCATGGCAGATGTATTCGGCCCTGACCAGGACATCCCGGCGCCGGATATGGGAACAGGACCACGTGAAATGGCCTGGCTGATGGACCAATACTCCCGGATTCAGGGCATGACCACTCATGCGGTCGTTACCGGAAAGCCGGTTGTACTCGGTGGTTCATTGGGTCGCACCGAAGCGACGGGACGCGGCGTCATGGTTACCGCGATGGCCGCCATGGAAAAACTAAAGATCAATCCGTACAAGGCCACCTGTGCGGTTCAGGGTTTCGGTAATGTGGGATCATGGGCATCACGGTTATTGTCAGAGCGCGGCTTGCTCGTTCAGGCGATCAGCGACGTTTCGGGCGCATACTTCAGTGAGAAGGGAATCGATATCCAGGCCGCAGCCAAGTACCGGGAGTCTAACAAGGGATCTCTGGACGGTTTTAGCGAAGCGGAGAAGATCAGCAATGACGAGATGCTGACCCTTCCTGTCGATTTACTCGTTCCCGCAGCCACCGAAGATGTGATTACCAGCTCCAATGCTGGTCAGATCAAAGCCAGGCTGATTGTGGAAGGCGCCAACGGACCTACTTCTTCAAAGGCAGACAGCATCATCAATGACAAAGGCATCATGGTCGTGCCGGATATCCTGGCCAACGCCGGTGGAGTGACCGTTTCGTATTTCGAATGGGTTCAAAACAGGTTGGGATATAAGTGGACGGCTGATCGCGTGAACAGACGTTCCGACCGCATTATGAAAGACGCTTTTACGAACGTCTACAAGACAGCGACGCAGTACAACGTGCCGATGCGCATCGCGGCCTACATGGTTGCGATTGATAAAGTGTCGAAGACTTACAAGTATCGCGGCGGATATTGAATTGCCAATTGGATGATTGTCCATAAATTTGCGAGGCAGGGAATTCCCTGCCTTTATTGCTAACAACCATATCCATGACCATTCACAAGGAGGGACGTAGGCTACTTTTTGTTTTGTTGATTGTACTCTTTGTGCTCAACTGTGCGGTGTTCTATTTCTTTCCCTCAAGCTCGCTCGCCCAGAACTCCGTGATCCTGGCGAGCATTATTTTTTTTCTTCTTATCCTTCAATTCTTCCGCAACCCTGTCTTCGCGATCACCAGGAACGATAAGCATGTGCTGGCTCCCGCGGACGGCAAAGTGGTGGTGATCGAAGAAACAGATGAAACCGAATATCTCAGGGAGCGCCGAAAGCAAGTTTCAATTTTTATGTCGCCCGTTAACGTTCACGTTAACCGGATGCCTGTTTCGGGTATCGTCAGCTTTTTCCGATATCATCCTGGCAAATATCTGGTTGCCTGGCATCCGAAATCCAGCAGCGAGAACGAGCGGACTACAATTGCAGTTCGTATGAGCAACGGCGTTGAAATTCTTTTTCGTCAGATTGCCGGAGCCGTTGCACGTCGGATCAAGTGGTATGTGAAGGAAGGAAGTTCACTCCAACAAGGCGAAGAATTCGGATTTATCAAATTCGGTTCGCGGGTGGACATCTTCCTTCCGCTGGATGCCGCAGTCACGGTCAAGGTCGGCGATATTACCAAAGGCGGCCGGACCATAATCGCGGAATTGCCCTAAAAAGGTACGCAGCATCCTGCTAACACTCGTTAATACATAATTTATTCCTATCTTGGGGATCTGGCCTAAGAACCCCATTCGAATTAATAATTAAGCAACCCCATGCAACAGAGCCCAATCCGATTTGCGCCCGCGCGAACAGACTTCGTATCTACTCTTAACCGGCGCGTAAACGAGTACTTCAAATCGAATAATATCAGCCGGTATGCCAATGCCGAAATGAAGGTCAAGACTGTGGTGATGTACGCCATCTACTTTGTCCCTTACTTTATTATGATCTTCGGTCTGGTGACCAACCTTTGGGCAATGCTCGCCCTATGTATGGTTATGGGACTTGGCATTGCGGGCATTGGTCTTTCAATCATGCACGACGCCAACCATGGAGGATACTCGAATAAGAGTTGGGTCAACAACCTGCTGGGCTTTTCCCTTAATCTCGTCGGCGGTAATGCCTTCAATTGGAAGGTTCAACACAATGTGCTGCATCACACCTATACCAATATCCATGAAGTTGACGAAGACATCAGTCCGCGGGGCATTCTTCGTATGACACCTTACGGTCAATGGAAATTCTTTCATCGATTCCAACATGTCTACGCATGGTTTTTTTATGGACTGCTGACACTGGTATGGGTTGTGCAGAAGGATTTCAGCCGGCTGATGAACTATCATCGTCATGGCCTGGTAAAGAAGCAGAAGGCCAACATTTTCATCGAATGGGTCATCCTCATTGCGTCCAAACTATTTTATGTCTTTTACATCTTTGTGCTACCAGCCGTGCTCCTGCCGTTAACATGGTGGCAAATCACAGTTGGCTTCCTGGTAATGCATTACGTAGGAGGATTTATCCTGGCGATCATATTTCAGCCCGCCCATGTGATTGACGGCACCGAATATCCTATGCCCGACGATGAAGGAAAAATGGAAAACAGCTGGGCAGTACACCAGCTGCTGACCACGACAAATTTCGCCAACAAGAACCGCCTACTCAATTGGTACGTCGGAGGTTTGAACTTTCAGGTTGAACACCATTTATTCCCCAACATCTGCCACGTACATTACCGCAAGATTTCGCCCATCGTGCAACGCACCGCGGAGGAATTTGGATTGCCGTATAAGTCGCAGCCCACGTTTATTGGCGCGTTGTTGGGTCACGCTAAGTTGTTAAAACAGTTAGGAGCAAAGCCTGCATTGCAACCCCAGTCCGTGAACGCCTATTGATCAATGCCTGTATTGCCTGCTTCACGGGTGCTCTGGGCAACGCCGCACAACTGCAGCCCGTGCGAGAAGCTCTTCAAGACCGTGGCTTTGATGGAGTTTGGCGAATCAAAGAAACCTGATACCCACTTTACCCCCTAACCACATTTTCAGATTGGTGTCGTTTGAGAAATTGGTCTGATACGTGAAGTCGGGCTGATAGCGATCGAACACGTTCCAATAATCATCGCGACCAACCCGTGTCAGGTAACCGTTGAGTGTTCCTGCAACCGCTATTGACAACTTGGGCATAACTTGAATGTCGACACCCACGGATAACTTGTTCAGCATGTTAATATCAATAATATCGTTTCCTTGCATGATCTGGTTACTCGTCACATCAATATTGAGCGCGACAGTTCGCGACAAACGCGGCGCCGTACCGATCCCATAGCCGAACGTCCAAAAAGTCTGCGGGCCTTTGAACGTGTATGGCTTTGCTCCGACAGTGATAATATTGTAAAAGTTGCTGACTCCTGTGCGAAACGCCACGTTGGTATAAAAGATCTCATCCGAAGAGATCTCGAACTTGTGATATCCCTTCAATACGACGCTGAGCAAACCCAGGGAAAGCCCGCCGACACTGTCCGCCACATTGATCAGCCCGAGTTGTGTGCCGCGAACTGTTTTTCCGTAGTTGAGCACGCCCGAAATCTGAGCACCTTTGACGTCCGTACCCGCTACATTGGCTACGCCTGCAAGTTGAAGTCCCGCGAAGGTTTTTCCGGCGATATTCAAGACACCGGCGACTTGCAGACCCCGCGCACTGTTACCCGCCAGGTTGATGACTCCTGCCAATTGAGATCCCGCGTTTCTACGGGCAATGTTCAACACGCCCGCGATCTGTGGTTTCTCCTGGTCGTTGGCGGCAAGGTTAACAACCCCTCCCATTTGGACCGCGTTCGAGTTACCACCTGTGACATTAAAGATGCCGCCAGCTTCAAAGCCTCTAACAGAATCGAAATCGAGGTTCCCAATGCCGGCGAACTGAGCGCCCCTCACCGGTCCCCGATCAGAGTTGATGATCCCCGCGAATTGCACCCCGCTTGTCTTACCCCCGGCGACATTTGCCAGGCCGCCAAATTGCGCTCCTGCAACGTCATCCCTGACAATGTTGAACAATCCGCCGATTTCCAGACGCCGAACGCCGCGCGAAAATCCGCCCAGGATGTTGAGGGAGTAATCGTTGACAACGTGTCCGCTAAGCCCCCGATTGGTACCCACAAAAGGAACAAATGATACCTGCGCTTTTCGATATAACGTATCGTCAATATTGGTAAGATTGACCTCTTGCCGCGAAAAGATTTTAGACTTCTTCAAGAAACGTTTGATCTTACTTCCGACACTGTCGGCCATGGCAGAAACACGGTCCTTGTTAATCCTGATTGGGATATTCAGTAATCGGCCGTTCCCCGATTGCACGACAACAAGGGTATCCACATACTGCTGCTTATTGATTGCCAGCCGAAGGTCGCGCGGTGGCTGATCTACTTTCAGCTCGAAGAACCCGTACGAGTCAGTAACCGCGGACGACAGCGTGATAGGATCGTAAATGCTGACGTTTTTCAGGCGCTCACCGGTGGATTCATCAACGACATAGCCGGTCAGCACCTGCGATTGCTGATTTGACGTAACATCTGTCTTAGTGAGGATGATATACGGGCCACGAGCACGGTACTGAATTCTGCCGCCGAAAAGATCATCGAGAATTTGCCGGACGGACTTATTGATAAAAACCCGGGTGACGACTTGCTCACGGTCAATAATGGAGGGGTTGTAGGAAAAGGTGAATCCGCCTTCCTTTGAAACCCTGCTCAAGGCATCATCCAGGCGCTCCTTATTGAACGAGATGGTCATCGTCCGCTCGAGGAATGGCACCGGTTGGCCAACGGCTCCCTTTATCGACGCCGAAAGTAAGATTGCTAGCCCGTAGATCCACTGCTT
>CAZLWX010000032.1:0-5713 GCA_964563295.1 uncultured Roseivirgaceae bacterium
CCAGTCAAGAACGATGAGTACTACATCTACCAGGCGATCGTCGGCGGATTTCCTGCAGACCTAAAGATAACCGAAGAATGGGTTGGACGATTGATTGATTATGTTACCAAGGTTGTGCGGGAAGCAAAGATAAACTCCAACTGGTCGGACCCCAACATCGAATACGAAGCCGCCTGCCAAAACTTTATTCGCCAACTATTCAAAGGCAAGACACCGTTCTTAAACAGTCTGCTGCCGTTTCTTGAGAAGGTGTTACTGGCGGCATCCGACTCAGTGCTGACCGCTGTGGCGCTGAAAATGCTTGCCCCCGGTATACCGGATACCTACCAGGGCTGTGAGCTCTGGGACCTGAGCTTTGTCGACCCCGATAACCGCAGACCGGTTGACTTTGAACTGCGAAGGCACCTGCTGGCCGAACTTGTGGAGCGCAGCGTTGAGGACAGCGCGTCTTTACGAGGATTCCTGATAGACCACCGCGCCCTGGGAGTGGAGAAGCTCTTCGTCACGTGGAAACTCCTTCAACTGCGGGCTGCGCGCCGCGATGTCTTTATCGAAGGCGAATATGTCGCGCTAGATTGCACTGGCGGCGGTCCGGCAACCATTGGATTCGCGCGGCATCGGAACGGATTATGGGTGCTGCTGATTGCCCAACTACAACCATCACTTCGCCCAGGAGATCAGACTTTTCAGCTTGGCTCTGCTGCGCCTCGGGTTTGGCAGGATGTCCTTTTTGGCGAGTCATTCAAAGGGACGGGCCTGAAGGTAGCCGAGCTTTGCGCCAGGCTTCCAATTGCGGTCCTCGTCGGTCAAGCAGGCATGTAACTTTTGAGGGAAACTGAGGTATTCCCCTAAGTGCGTAAAATAATTACTGTTGTGCAACTATATTTGGTTGGCATTCATCCCAACGTAGTCAAATCGCCAAGCCTATGTTCCGAAACTACCTGGTTACCGCATTCAGAAACGTCCTGAAACGTAAGGCGTACTCCTTTATTAATGTGTTTGGCCTGGCAACTGGGGTCGCCGTTTGCCTCATTATCCTGAAGTATGTAGATTTTCACCTCAGCTTCGATTCTTTTCACAAGAATGGGAGCCGGATATATCGCACAGTCGCGGCCTCATACCGGAACGGAGAATACCTGGGCACGGGCATTCTCAGCGGATATGCATTGGGCCCTGCATTGCTGGAAGATAACCCGGAAATAAAGACCTATATCCGCACCCATCCCATGTACGGTGGGGTGATTGTCACAAATGACGAGGCGGTGCCCCCACTGAGCATTCACGAGGAGAACATTCAAATAGTCGACTCTACTTTTCTTGATGTTTTTACATACGAATTCCTTGCTGGGAATCCCTCAACGGCGCTGGATGATCCCTCGTCAATTGTCCTAACCGAGTCGATGGCGAAGAAATACTTCGGCAGCACCGATGTTTTGGGTAAAGGGCTTAAGCTTGCGGGTGGATGGTGCGACGGCGATTACAACGTTACCGCAGTTCTCCATGATGTTCCCGAGAATACTCATTTCTCCTTTTCCTTCCTGCTGCCCCTCCATAACCTGTTGAAGAACGGCCAGTACGTGGAAGATGATGGTTGGGGATGGCAAAATTTCGTGACGTATGTGCAATTGCATCCCCACGCAGACGTCACCGCCCTCGAAGGGAAAATGGCAGCCTTCATTGAGAAACACCGGGGTGAACGACTTAAACAATCCGGCACACGTGTGGATCAAAAGTTTCAGGCGATCCGTGATATCCACTTGAACCCTGGACTCGAGCTCGAAATGAGTCCGACGCTCAGCATGAATACGATTTATTTTTTCTTGCTCATAGCGATTTTCATTATGGCGATCGCGTGGGTGAACTACATCAACCTTTCGACGGCGCGGGCGATGGAGCGAGCCCGGGAGGTTGGCATAAAAAAAGCGGTCGGCGCTTTCAGAAGCCAGCTGATTACACAGTTTGCATTTGAATCCGTATTGGTAAACTTCATTGCCATCGTTCTGGCAGTTCTGCTTGCCATTATGCTGTTGCCCGTTCTCGGAAAAATTGTGGAGAAGAATTTCGCTTTTGACTTTACCGATTGGCGCTTGTGGGCGGCTTTGGTTTCGCTCTTCGTTCTTGGCGCCGTGGTTTCGGGGGCCTACCCCGCGATTGTGCTATCATCGTTCCGCACGGCTCACGTTCTGAAAGGCAAGAACAGCCCGGTGGGTGGTTTCCCGCTCCGAAAAGTCCTTGTGGTATTTCAATTCATCGCATCTCTGGTTTTGATCGCTGGCACGTTCGCCATCTACAGGCAGATTATATTCATGAAGAATCAAGACAAGGGTCTTAGGATGGACCAGATGTTGATTGTTAGCGGACCTCGTATTATGGAAAAGGAAGGCTCCCAACAGAGACTGGCCACGTTCCGGGATCAGTTAAAAACTATTTCGTCCATAACCGGCGTCACTAGCTCGGCAAGCATACCTGGGGGCGGCTTTAACTGGGGAACAACTATGCGCAAAGCAGGAGACCCGGCGGAACTCAATAAGAGCGGGAACGTCACATGGGTGGATCCTGACTTCATTCAGGTTTATGAGATCGAAATGCTGAGTGGTCGAACCTGGAATCCGGAGAGTAAGACGGACATGGAATCGGTGCTCGTGAACGAAGCCGCAGTGAGGACATTCGGCCTTGGTACTCCGGAGGAAGCCCTGGAACAGAGAATAGTGCTCGGCGGCGACACCGTTGACATTCTCGGCGTGATGAAGGACTTCCATTGGACTTCACTCAAAATGGCTTACGAACCGGTACTCCTGGCAACAGCTCCAATCCTGGGTGCGAACTTCTCCATCCACGTAAGTACTAAAAATATGACGCGCACTGTTGCCGACGTGGAAGCTATGTTTAAGGAATCTTTTCCGGGAAATCCTTTCAACTTCTATTTCCTGGACGACTTCTTTAACAAGCAATACAAAGAAGACCAGCAATTCGCCAGGATATTCGGATTGTTTGCATTGCTGGCTATTATTATCGCGTGTCTCGGCCTTTGGGGACTCGCGTCATTCACAACAACACAAAAATTAAAGGAGATAAGCATTCGGAAAGTTCTTGGAGCTTCCGTGTTCAGCATCATGACCTTGCTGTCGGGGCAATTTCTCAAATTGGTTCTTGTGGCCAGCATCATCGCCGTACCATTGACATGGTATGGCATTGATCAATGGCTGGAAAACTTTGCCTTCAGTATAGACATTGAATGGGACTTGTTTGTTGTGCCAGCCGTGATACTGGGTATGATCGCTCTGGTCACCGTAAGCGCTCAGATCTTCCGTGGTGCAAATTTGAATCCTGCCACAACCTTAAGATCTGAATGATCAGCGACGAAGCGGACCTTTGCTGGCGACAGGGTGGAGGCTTGTTACTGATGTAGCTCTATTCTGAATGCTATGTCATGGTCATTCGGGGCGCTCAGGCAGATGGCTGGGCTGGATTGATGTCTTCTTCCGGGACAGCCGGGCTGATTTCCGACGGCGACGCTTTGTAGTAGTCGTCACCGACCTTCACGGTGTATAATGTGCCGTGGTGCTTACTCTCGCGGGGTTTTCCGTAAATGGTCCCGCGACGATCTTTGTATATCACGGGGTCTCCGTTTTTTATCTTGTCCATGCACGTGAAATATAAAACCTTATGCCATATTGTTATGCACTGTTAGAGAAGGTCTTATCATTTGTTTTTCGAGAATGATGCCTTCGTTTGCGGATCTTGCGGCGGGCGCCCGCTGAGGAAGGTCTGCGATTTTCAGCTACTTTAGCGCCTCAAATCCTTTCTTGAATATTGAACTATCTGTCTGCCGAATCGATCGCCAAGTCGTACTCCGAACGCTGGCTATTCCGGGATATCTCGTTGGGTATCAGCCAGGGCGAGAAAATAGCGCTGGTTGGCAATAATGGAGTTGGTAAGTCGACTCTTCTTCGGATCTTGTCCGGGGAGTTGCCGCCGGACAACGGCAAAGTGAGCATCCGCGATGGAATCCGACTGGGCTACCTGACTCAACAACCTGACGTAAGCAGTGAGGTCCTTGTGAAAGATGTTCTCTTCCATGAGGATAACAATATCGCCCGGGTCGTCAAGGAATATGAGGATTGTTTGCATCACCCGGACATCGGCGCAGAACGCATGCAGAATGTTGTGGAGCAAATGGACCAGCTCGGAGCGTGGGATTACGACGCAAAGGTGCAGGAAATAACCGGACGACTTGGAGTCGGCGACGTTGAAAGACCATTCGGCTCGCTGTCAGGGGGCCAGAAGAAACGACTTTTCCTGGCACAATTGCTCCTGGGAGAGCCGGACCTGATCATTCTCGACGAGCCTACCAACCACCTGGACGTCGGCGCAATCGAATGGCTTGAACATTATCTGTCGGCCCAGTCGATAACGCTGATCATGGTTACGCACGATCGCTATTTTCTCGACAATGTATCCAACCAAATATTCGAACTCGATCGTGGAAATCTGTACCGTCACAACGGCGACTACGCTTACTTTGTTGAAAAGAAGACGGAAAGGGAAGGTATTTTGCGAGCGGAGGTAACCAAAGCCCGGAACCTTCTTAGAAAAGAGCTCGAATGGATGCGCCGTCAACCCAAAGCGCGTGGCACAAAGGCTAAGTATCGCATCGAAGCGTTTCATGAACTAAAGGAAAAAGCTTCTGCAGATCTTAGCCGTGAACGGCTCGAACTGAACATCAGCGAATCGCGACAGGGCGGCAAGGTTCTGGAAATTGAAAATGTTTCCAGCTCATTTGACGATTTGCCAATCGTCGACAAGTTCTCATACGTCTTCAAAAAAAGGGACAGGATTGGCATCGTAGGAAACAATGGTGTGGGCAAGTCCACGTTCCTCGACCTCCTCGCCGGAAATCGGAAGCCCGATAGCGGCGAAATCATCCGCGGGACAACCACGAAGATCGGTTACTTCACTCAAGAGCCTGCCAATCTCAATCCCGAAAACCGCGTCATCGAAGAAGTAAAATCCATCGCCGAATTCATTACGCTCGCCGATGGATCACAAGTGTCGGCATCCCGGTTTCTCGAAAGTTTCCTTTTTCCGCCGGAAAAGCAGTACAATTCCGTTGCGAAGCTTAGCGGCGGCGAAAAGAAACGCCTGCAGCTGTTGAAAGTGTTGATGAACAATCCAAATTTTCTGATCCTTGATGAACCTACCAACGACTTCGACATCGACACCCTGAATGTTCTCGAAGATTTCCTGGAGACTTTTTCAGGCTGCCTGGTACTCGTCTCTCACGACCGGTATTTTATGGACCATCTCGTTGAACAACTTTTTGTTTTCGAAGGCGATGGCAGGATCAGAATCTTCAATGGCAATTACACTGACTATCGCGAATGGTTGGATAACCGTGAGGTCGAACAAAAGCAAAACGAAGCTTCCGCGGAACCCGCTTCAAAAACGAGAGGCAAGAAGAAGCTCAGCTTTCGCGAAAAGCAGGAGTTTGAACGTCTTCAGGGCGAAATCGATGACCTCGAACGCGAGAGAGCAAGGGTCGTGGAGATGTTGAATCGCGGAGAGGCGGACCATATGCAGCTGCATGAATGGGCTAATAATATTGGGCGGCTCTCGGCACTCATTGATGAAAAAACTCTGCGGTGGCTGGAGTTATCTGACCTCGGACCTTGATGACCTTGATTACCTTGATTGACCTTGATTGACCTTGATT
>CAZLWX010000032.1:5813-34949 GCA_964563295.1 uncultured Roseivirgaceae bacterium
GACCTCGGACCTTGATGACCTTGATTACCTTGATTGACCTTGATTGACCTTGATTGACCTTGATTGACCTTGATTGACCCTGATTGCCTTGATTGACCTTGATTACGTGGATTTGATTAAGGTTGAGTTAATTCGCCGCTCATCAAAAAAGCGAATTTAGTGCGTTCAATGTTTTAAATTTAAGCCAAACCTTATTGTCAAATGTACCTGAATCAAGACGCCGCCAAGAAGAATACCTTTGATGCAATCGTTGTCGGAACCGGCATTAGCGGAGGCTGGGCCGCCAAAGAACTGACGGAAAAAGGCCTCAACACGCTTGTACTCGAACGGGGCCGGATGGTGAAACACCCGGACTACCCAACCGCTACGATGGACATATGGGAATTTGAAAACGCCGATCGGCCTACACAGGAAGATTTGCGCCAGCAGGCCAAGCAGGCACGTACCGGATACACTATTCGCCAGTCTACCAAGCACTGGTTCGTGAACGATCTTGAAAACCCCTACACGGAAATCAATCGCTTCGACTGGATAAGAGGCTATCACGTAGGCGGTCGATCACTCATGTGGGGTCGCCAAAGTTATCGATTGAGTGATATTGACCTCGAGGGCAATATCCGGGATGGCATCGGTGTTGACTGGCCGGTGCGCTACAAGGAAATTGCACCATGGTATGACTATGTCGAGTCATTCATTGGCGTGAGCGGTCAAACGGAAGGGTTGCCGCAATTGCCTGACGGAAAATTCCAGCCCCCGATGGAAATGAACTGCGTCGAGGAGCAGTTGAAGGACTCAATGATGAAGAAGTTTGGCCGCGTGCTGACGATCGGCCGGGTCGCCAACATGACTGCGCCTCTCCCGCACAGTCCCGGACGTGGTACTTGCCAGTTTAGGAATCTTTGCAGCAGAGGATGTCCGTATGGAGCCTACTTCAGCAGCAACGCCAGCACGTTGCCGGCCGCCGAGAAAACCGGAAAAATGACACTGCGGCCGGATTCAATCGCTTATGAACTGATCTACGATGAACAAAAGGGCCGGGCAACAGGCATACGAGTACGCGATGCCGAAACCGGCGAAGATGTAGAATACTTTGCCAAGGTGATTTTTCTTTGCGCATCGACGATGGGCTCCACATTTATCATGCTGAACTCGGTGTCGAACCGGTTTCCCAACGGGTTTGGTAATGACAGCGGTGAACTGGGATGTAACATCATGGACCACCACTTCCGCGTTGGGGCTCGCGCCGAAGTTGACGGATTCACCGACAAGTATACGTCGGGCCGTCGTGCGAATGGGATCTATATCCCTCGATATCGCAACATAGGGAAAGATAAGCGTGATTATATCAGAGGCTTCGGATACCAGGGCGGCGCCAGCAGGCAAGGATGGCAAAGCTTGATTCGGGAGATGAGCATCGGCCAAGAACTTAAAGAAGCAGTAACGACGCCCGGAAAATGGACGGTTGGACTGACAGGATTTGGCGAGACCCTACCTTATCACGATAACAAGGTTGTCATTAACAACGACCTGAAAGACAAATACGGCCTCCCGACCCTGACCTTTGATACGACATTTCGCGAAAACGAGATGAAGATGAGGAAGGATATGGCCAATGACGCGGTAGAAATGCTCTCCGAGGCTGGCTTCAGGAATGTTACTCCTTACGATAATGAAGGAGGAGTCGGACTTGGCATCCACGAAATGGGAACCGCCCGAATGGGAAAAGATCCCAAGACGTCAGTGCTTAACAAGTGGAACCAGGTGCATGCCTGTAAGAACGTTTTTGTTACCGATGGCTCATTCATGGCCTCGTCAGCTTGTCATAACCCTTCGCTCGGATATATGGCGTTCACCGCCCGCGCAGTGGATTACGCGGTCAGCGAGATGAAGAAGCTTAATATCTAGTGAACAATATTGTGGAAACGAACAACTAAAGTATTATGGATAGAAGAGAAGCAATCAGGCGCACGGCATGGATCATGGGCGGAATAGTCTCCGCTCCCGCGATCATGGGTGTTTTGAAAGGATGCCAGTCACGTCCGGGCGTCGATTTCAAGCCTGAGTTTCTGAGCCAGGACGAGGCATCCATCGTCTCCGAAATTGCCGAAATCATTATTCCCAAGACGGATACGCCAGGAGCGAAGGAGGCCGGTGTGCCTGCGTTCATCGATCAGATGCTCAAAGAAGTGTATTCGGAAGAAGACCAAAAACGCTTCACCGATGGCCTTCATGCTTTCGACCAGGAGGCAAAAGATGCTTATGGCGACGCATTCCTCGACCTCGACGCGGAGCAACAAGCTGAATTCGTCCGGAAGAAACATGATGAGGCGATCGAAGCACCGCCAAGTGCCTCCGGCGGCGAACGCCCGTTCATTATGAGAATGAAGGAACTTACCATGCTCGGCTTCTTTACAAGCGAGCCTGGTGCAACACAGGTGCTCCAATACGATCCAGTGCCGGGAGCATACCATGGCTGTATTCCCCTGGAAGAAGCCGGCAACGGAAAGACCTGGGCATCCTAGACGTCGCGCGGCAAAAAAGCTTCTCGAAAAGCGGCTAATTCTTTGGAGGGCTGATCATAATATGGGCCCGGTGAGTACCGGGATCCATCAGCCACGGCATGCCGGCAACGTCGGGCTTTAACGGCAGGCCCGTAGTTTCCGCAGTAGCGTATGGAACATAAATGACGTATCGAAGATAGCCCTCCTTCACTTCACCCGTCTGCGCATCATAGTTGGCATCGTCGGCGGAATACACGAACAGGCTTGATGGTTGCTTGGGCATTTTGAGTTTCCCACTCTTCGCTTCAGCTTCGCGAGCATCAAAGATCTCCTGAAATGATTTTCCTTCTTTTTTCAACTCGCGTCCCCGAGCCATGAAAGGATCGAGATCGCGGTGATAACAGGAGACATTCAATCCAGGTTGATTGGGATCGTCAGCGAGGCACACCATTTCGTTAGTTCCTTTTCGCAAGACAACGAAGTCGCCTTTGTCAGAGTAACCATACACCATGGCGCCGTCGCGATCTTCGGTGGGAGCGGCGAGCAGAGCAGTCTTGATCTGTACGTCCGGATCAGGGATCGTTTGGGCCAGTGCGGTAAAACACGCCGGCAGGAGTACGAGTGGAGCTAGATATTTCATGTTAGGTAAAGTTTTTCATTGTTGTACCGTGCCGCCTCACGTCGTTCTCAGGCCAGTTCACCAGCCGATTCCGTAATCCTCGCCGTGGTTGCTCGATGCGCCCCAAAAACTTCCATGTTCCCGGTCGAAGTAGATGGCGTTAATCGGTCCCGACGTACGATCGTCCTCTGTAATCCGATACCCCATTTTTCTCAACTCGCTTCTGACATACGGTGGTGTCGACTCATGGACGAGCAGTGTTCCAGGCCTCGGTTTGCGATCCTCGCCGCCGAGCGAAAGATAAAACTGGTAGGTGTTGATATTCGGTGCCTCCGCCGCCTCCTGTGGCGTCATTCCAAATTCGACGATGTCAAGAAAGAACTGCAGGAGGTTTTGATCCTGTGTGTCGCCACCTTGTACGGCAAATGACAGGAACGGCTTTCCATCTTTTAGGGCCATGGTGGGAGTCAAGGTTACGCGCGGACGTTTACCAGGCTCGACCACATTGAACGGATTGAGCTTGGGGTCGGTGACAAAACTTTGCATGCGTTGGCTCATGCCGACTCCTGTTCGGCCTGCGATGCATGCCGGTATCCATCCACCGCTGGGAGTTATCGACACGACCCAGCCTTCCTCGTCCGCGGTCTCTACCGAAGTTGTTCCTGCCCATACACGATCGAGATACTTCTGGTCCAATGAACCCGTCGGTTCAGCTGAGGCCTGGTCCCATTGTTTCAGGTATTCGAGATACGGATTCTTCTTTCCTTCAAAAGGGTAGGGGTCGCCGGGGGCAACATGCCGATCATTGCTCTCCCAATTGATGGCTTTTACCCTTTCCTTGGCGTACTCTTTCGAAAGCAATCCCTTCATGGGTTCTTCCGGTGCGAAGTATGGATCGCCGTAATAAAAATCCCGGTCGGCGAAGGTGAGGTTCATCACTTGATAAAGTGTATGGATATACTTTGCGGAATTGAATCCCATGCTCTTCACGTCGATGTTCTCGATCAGGTTCAATGCCTGCAACATCATCGGTCCTTGTGTCCACTGAGAAAGTTTGTATACGTCGATGCCCTTATAGTTGACCTTCATTGGCTCTTCCTGGATCACTTTCCATTTTGCCAGGTCGTCGAGGGTGACCAGGCCGCCTTGTTCCTGAGCGCCGCGAACATACTCGCGGGCGATGTCGCCACGATAGAACCTTTCGTGGGCGGCATAGATCGCCTCCTTGCGGCTCTTCCCTTTTTTCAATGCCTGTTGTTCAGCCTCGACCATCTTTTGGAGTGTCGCAAGCAAGTCGGCTTGTTTAAAAATTTCGCCGGGCTCCGGTGCCTCCCGTTCTTCGCCGGGGTGGGTGAGGAAAACGGCTTTTGAGTAAGGCCACTGCTTAATCCTATCTTTGCTGCGCTCAATGCTATTGGCTGTCTGCGCTTCCATCGGATAACCTTCTGCCATTTGCATAGCCGGGGTCAGGACTTGTTTAAGACTCATCGTACCAAATTCCGCGAGCATATAGCACAAGCCGCCAGGGGTTCCGGGGGTAACGGCAGCCAGTGGACCAAATTCCGGAGGGAAGTTCATGCCCTTTTCCTTAAAGAATTCGGGTGTGGCTCCAGTCGGCGCTACGCCGAGAGCGTTGATACCGATCACTTTGCCTGTCTTGGGATTGTATATCAACGCTTGTGTTTCCCCACCCCAGGACAAAACATCCCACATGGTGCAGGTCGCGGCCAACATTGCGCAAGCTGCATCTACGGCGTTGCCGCCTTGCTGAAACATCATGCTGCCCGCGGTTGCGGCGAGCGGCTTACCGGTTACCGCCATCCAGTGCTTGCCGTGGAGCGGCGGCTTTTGTGTGGGCTGTGAAAAACAAAGGCTGCTACCAACAGCGACGAAGAGGAAAATGGATACAGTTCTTTTCATGAAATTGAGTGCGTTGACGATAATAAATTGATTGCCTTAACGATATAAGGTAAGGGGTTTGTAACCGATTTCAAAGCGGTGTTTGTTCAGTGTGGAAATATGCCGGTGGGCGGCCGCTGGGACTTACGCACAATAAATAGAGTCGGCCTGGGTTCGGGGTCAAATCTGCTTTTTATCCTATTTTTGATTTTTGTTTGGCTTTATGACGTCCGACCCATCGCTGTTCCTAAAGAATCTCTGGTACCTGGCCTTTCACAGTTCGTTCCTGAAGAAGGACAAGCTGATCGGCAAGGAGATCGCCGGAGAAAGAATTGTATTCGGCCGCGATGCCGACGGGCGGCCATTTGCATTGCGCGATAACTGTGCACACCGTGGCGTGCCCCTGTCAGAGGGTTGGTTCAACGGCGACAGAATTCAGTGCTGCTATCACGGCTGGGAATTTGGAACTGACGGTGTTTGCCGCAACATTCCGGCCATCACTCCTGGCAGCAAGATCGACTTCAGCAAGATCAGGGTGTTCCGGTATCCGATTGAGGAGATCAGCGACACCATTTGGGTTTACATACCCGACAAAAAAGTGCACGCCTCGGTAGTGCCGAAGATTAGTCCTCCCAACCTGATAGTAGACACGTCGCGCAAATTCCTGCACGTCGAGACCGTTGTGCTCCCAGCCAATATCGACCACTCCGTCGTTGGCTTGATCGACCCCGCTCACGTTACCTTTGTTCACCAGTCCTGGTATTGGCGGTCGGCCAAGAAACTTAAACCCAAGGTGAAGGACTTCGCGCCGACGCCAATGGGCTTCAAAATGGTACGCCATGCTCCGTCATCGAATTCAAAGGGCTACAGCGTACTCGGTGGCAAGGCTTCCACCGAAATCACCTTTGAGATACCGGGCATTCGATACGAACACATCCGCATGGGCGAGCGCCACGAGGTCGTATCTATAACTGCGCTCACACCACGGAATGAAAATGAAACGGAACTGACGCACATTTTCTATTCAACGCTTCCGGCAACGCGTTGGCTGTGGTGGCCGCTGAAACGTTTGGGAAAAAAATTCATAGGTCAGGATCTCGACGTTTTCATCAAGCTCAGCCGCGGGTTGAAGAGCAACCCGACGCTGATGCTGATTGGAGAGCCGGACACGCAGGCGCGGTGGTATCACGAGATTAAGCGCTTATGGCAAAAAGCGCAACAGGATGACGTGCCATTCCAGAATCCGGTACAGCCGCAGACGTTGCATTGGGTGACGTGAGCGGATCCCGATTTCTTTTTATCCCAACCTTGCTGGTTTCAACCTTACCACAGTACCATCCAGCGCGTTGTTGATCCGAATCTGACATGCCAGGCGGCTGCTTCCCGTCGCATCGGGCAGCGTGTCAAGCATATCAAGCTCGGCGTCACCCGGCGGTGTCAGCTGTTCCTGTCCCTTGACCACCTCGACATGGCAGCTCGCACATAGGGCCATGCCGCCGCACGTACCGGCAACGTCGTACGAGGACGCCTTCAACACCTCCATAAGGCTCAGGCTTACTTCTTCCGGAACTTCAACCGTTTGTCGCCGGCCACTTCGGTCCTCAACATCGAAAGCAATCATCTGATTCCTAAAAGGGATTAACACCATTAACGGTTGTGTATTTGAAGCTTAGCTTCTCGTTGGGATAAACCCTGGCGAAGGCGCTTTGAGCCATCAGGGCTGATTCATGGAACCCACAGAGAATCAGTTTCAGCTTACCCGGATAGGTGTTGATATCTCCGATGGCATACACGCCGGGAATGTTGGTGCCAAAATCAACGGTGTTTACCTTGATTGCGTTTTTCTCCAGATCCAAATCCCACCCGGCGATTGGGCCCAGCTTCGGACTGAGGCCAAACAACGGGATGAGGTAGTCAGCTTCGAGATCTTTCAGAACATTGTCTTTTGCGGCAATGGAGACGTGTGTCAGCCTGCCGTTACCGCCGAGCGTTTTCAAGTTTGCTCCCAGTTCAAGATGGATCCTATTTTCACGAGCCAGGGTGAAGACCTTTTCTGTGGAATCCGGCGCCCCCCTGAAGGATTCGTTCCGATGCACTAGCGTGACATGCCGGGCGATACCAGACAGGTGAATGGTCCAGTCCAACGCCGAGTCGCCACCGCCTGCAATCACAACATTTTTGTCCCTGAATGTTTCCGGGTCCTTGACCATGTATACAACACCGTTGCCTTCGAAGTGGGAGAGGTTCTCGAGTTCCGGTTTTCGGGGTTCAAAGCATCCGAGGCCCGCGGCGATGACGACGGCCTTGCATGATATCGTTGTGCGGCCGGTTGTGGTTAGCCTGAAATTGCCGTCACCGAGCTGCGTGAGGGCTTCAACACGCTCGCCCAGGGTGAACGTCGGCTTAAACGGTGCGATTTGCTGTTCGAGGTTGGTGACGAGCTCGTGGGCATCAATCGTTGGAAACCCGGGGATGTCGTAGATCGGCTTCTTGGGGTAAATCTCGCTCAGTTGTCCGCCGATCTGGGGGAGCGCGTCCACCAGGTGGCAGCGCATTTTCAACAGGCCGGCTTCGAATACAGCAAACAATCCAACCGGCCCGGCGCCAATGATGCAGATATCGGTAGTAATCATGGCATAAAGATAGTGTAGTAATAGTTAGTATGCTAACTAAATGTGTTGAAGTTGGCTATTGGCTGTTGGCTATTGGCTATCGGCAATCAGCGATCGTAAATCAGGACCCCGCGTGAGGGATAGTAGCGAAAAGCCCGCAGCAGCGCTGCCTCTGTGTGAGCGCGCGAGGACTTGTAGCGGATAGCCCGACCCGAGGAACGAGGGGCACGCCCAGCGTGTGCAAGCACCAATCCCGACTATCGGGACTGGTTATCGGGATTTGCCCTCGGCCAGGTTTTCGTAAATCGCATCCAGTATTTTCCGAAACTGATTGAATTCCTTCATGGACAATCCATCCCAGGCCTTGAGGCGGATGGCTTTGACCCGGGGAGACAGTTCCCGGACTTTACGCGTACCGGTTGGCGTCAGGCTTACCATGTAGCTTCGCCGGTCATCCGGGTGCGCTTTTCGGACCACGAGTTCCTTCCGGCAGAGGAGATCAATGATGCGGGTGAGGGTCGGGTTGTCCTTAAAGAGTCGTTCAGCCAGGTCATTTTGCTTCATCGCACCATTGGCCTGCAACTGTTTAAGCACCATCCATTGGTCGACGGTGATGTTGAACTGCATCTCCTTGAAGCGTTGTTGCGCATACTGCTTTACCCTTCGGGCAGTGCGGTCAAGCAGTAGCGAGTAAGCATTGAAACGATCTTCCTTCATTCGAACACAAACATAGGAAGAATCGCTGATCGTTTATTGTCGCCAAAAAAATGACCCGGTCCGGCGTTTTGTGCAACAAAGTGGTTGATCTCTTCGGATCAATCTCCAGCAAAAAGCGTTATCTTTCGGCAAATTGTTGAACTTGAATCCATCGCAGACGATAACGCTATACCAACCGACGCTGCACGCCATCGCCATGCGCTTGCTACGATGCAAGGCCGACGCTGAAGATATCGTTCAGGAGACCTTCATCAAATGGCTGAACGCCGAACATGAGAAGATCAAAAACACAAAAGCATACCTGATCCGGGCAGTCATCAACAACTGCCTGAGTCACCTTAAAACGCTCAAGCAAAAGAAAGAGGAGTACCTGGAAAACTTTCAATGGCCTGACTTCGTGGAGAAGATCCGGGAGGCCGACTTCACGCTGGACCTGGACGCCCGGTTGGGCAAAGCCTTTCACCTGCTGCAGCACAAACTTCAACCCCTCGAACGGGCGGTTTACGTCTTGAAGGAGGCTTTTGACTTTGATTATCGGGCGCTGCAGGAGCTCCTCAATAAGAAGCAGGAACACTGTCGTCAGCTCTTTTGCCGGGCCAAGAAGAAGATTGACATGGAAAGGGGCCGGATCTCGGCCGTTATTGAAGAGAAAACGGCGCTGATGAAGAGCTTTAGCCGCAGCTGCGACGTTGGTAATGCCGCCGAGCTTATCGCCACCCTCAAAAATGACATTGCCTCGGCCCTTTTAAATAAAAAGTAAAAAAAAATTGGCGCTGTTGTCACAAACAGGGGCCGCGCCTGTCTTACCATTAATCCGCCCCGATCAGCGGTATCCTTTAAGCAACACTAAACCGTAACCGAACTTTTCATGGAAGTCATCTTAATCTTTTTTGTAGCCCACTGGTATCTTTCTCTGTTCTTTCAGACATTCTTCCTTCATCGATACGCCGCTCACCGCGCGTTTACGATGAACAAGACCACTGAGCGAATTTTCTTTGTCCTGACGTGGATATTCCAGGGTTCCAACTATCTCAGCCCGTACGGCTACGGTGTCATGCACCGCATGCATCATGCCTTTGCCGACACTGAAGACGACCCGCATTCCCCTAAATACGACGAGACCATCTGGAACATGATGTGGAAGACAAAGACGATCTACTCCGATATTGCGAGCAGGCGTGTCATTCCCGACCAGCGATTTACCAATGGCGTTCCTCAATGGGAGGCATTTGATAAGTTTGCGCGCTCATGGCCGTCGCGCATATTCTGGGGCCTGTTGTACACGGCGGTGTTCGTGGTCTATGCAACGAGCTGGTGGCTGTGGATGCTTCTGCCGATCATGTTCCTCATGAGCCCTATTCACGGCGCAATCATCAACTGGTTTGCTCACAAGTATGGCTATCGCAATTTTGAGGTGGGCGATACCTCCAGGAATTTTCTGCCGGTGGATTTCCTGATGATGGGCGAGTCGTATCACAACAACCACCACAAGAATGGCTCACGTGCCAACTTTGGCGGTATCCGGTGGCACGAGATTGATCCGACATACCTGATTATCCGGCTATTTGACAAAATCGGCATAATTAAGCTGGTTGGCAGGCGTGAAATCAGATTGGAAAACGTCAAAAAAGCTGCGTGACCCCTGATTAATCATGATTTCGCTGATCACGCTGATGGATTGCGTTGATTAGGTTAGTTTGGAAATCGGATTAATAATTATATCTTAGTACTCCCTTGTTCTAAAACTTGCAAATGGTGCTCCGGAAACGGGGCACCTTTTTTTTGCCGTTGATTGGGGATGATTACGCTGATTACGCTGATTGACCGCTGATTATGTAGATTTCGCTGTGATTGCGTGAATAGATCAGTGGTCGTTATCTCCGGCGGGGCTGGCGTTGGCGGTATGCCTTTCGTTCGGCGTCGGCTTTCGACTCTCTCTCGGTCTTCTTGTTTACAAGGGCGCCGTTGTCATTTTGCCCTTCGGTGGAGGTGGCGACCTCGGTAGGCTCGATCTTCCGTCCGTGTTTTTTGGCGTACACCTGCGTGAACTCGGCACCGAATAGCAGGATCATGCCCGCGTAGGAGACCCACAGCATGATCAGGATGATCGTCCCTGCCGCGCCGTATGTTGAACCAGGATCGCTGTTGCCAAAGTACACCCCCAGGAGAAATTTTGCGACCGTGAACAGGACGGCGGTAACAAACGCACCAATCCAGACATCCCGCCATTTGATCCTCGCATCGGGAAGAAACTTGTACATCGCAGCAAACAGCACGGTTATTACGCCGATGGAAACTACAATATCGAGCACCTTGAATACGATGTTCAGCCCTTCGGAAATATGTTGCTGGACCCAATCACTCACGGCGCTCAAGGCTGCCGATAGTACGAGCGAGACGAGCAACAGGAACCCGACGACCAGTACCAGGCCAAAAGAAAAGACTCGGTCCTTGACCAGCTTCAGTATTTTCTGTTTTGGTTTCGGCTCTACTTCCCACATCTTATTCAGGATGAGTTGCAGGTGGTAGAAAACGCCCGTGGCTCCGAACAGGAGAGTGGCAATACTCAAGATGTAGGATAGTGTCGAGGCCTGTTTGTCTTCGCTTTGAGCATTGTAGACGATCTGCTCGACATCTTCTGCGGAATCACCGCCGACAATATCTTCGATTTGGGTGGTGAGACTAGCTGTTACCTGCTCCTTTTCGAAGAAGTAACCGGCGATATTGATAATGATCACCAGCAGACCGGGCAACGAGAAGATAGTGTAATAGGAGAGTATGATGCTGTGGTTGAATGGCTCTCGCTCATTCCATTGTCGAAACGTCTGCTTTAGGATTTGCCAGAAGGACTTCGCCTGGTCAATGACTTTGGCCATTTTTTGACGGTCATTTAATTCCCCCCGCTGGGAAAAAACATGTGCCGGTTTTCCAGTGGCATAGGATTTGGCCACTCAGGCAAAACGATATCTCATGGCCGCAGTCAAGACAAGGGACAAGAGAACGCGGAAACAGCGACAACCAGTCAAGCGAAAGGGCGGGATGAAAAGAGACCTTGCCCGCACCTACAATTCGTTCAAGGAGTTTGAAGGTAAAGCCTACACGGGAATGAAGGTCGGGCGTGCGCATAAATGGTACTACGACAAGGGTGAGTGGAAGGAAAAGAAAATTACACCAGACCAGTGGGAGATTAGCTACGCCGTCACCAAGCGACGTGCCGGAAGAGCGCCTGAGGGCTCGGGAGTTCCAGTCGGCACCGAATACCATTGGTATATACTGGCCCATCAGAATGTACGCAAGCTCAACGCCAACGATTACACCACGGCTATGAGCGGCTTTAAATTCAAGCTCGCCCACAAACGCGCCGACAAGGACAAATGGAGCGCCGGCGACAAAGCTCAACGGAGGAGGTTGATCAAAATTTTTCAGCAGATGATCCAGCAGTTGGAGCAAGAGTTGGATGAGAACAATTCGTAATTCGTAATAATTCGTAATTGGTGATTGGTAGCTCCCTTGGATGCTGGGTCCGCTGAAGTTTGAATTGGCAATGGCGTGAGGCGGTGTTCGGCCGTTCCGGTGTTCAGGTTGTCCACCGGTGCATTGACCATTGGCCCTGGTAGCAATTGGGACCAACCGCCAACCGCGACCATTTTCAATCTTTTCCTATCTTGCGAGTACTCTTACTCGCTTATGAAGAATCTACTCCTACCTATCCTTGTTGCGCTTTCTTTTTCCCTGTTTGCAGATGTTCGATTGCCAAAAGTATTTGGCAACAACATGGTTGTACAGCGCGATCGTCCGGTGCTGATTTGGGGTTGGGCAGATCCTGGCGAGCAGGTCGTTGTGAACTTCCATGACCAGCAAAAGAAGGTCAGGGCCGGCCGCGATGGAAAATGGAATGTCTCCCTCACCGCACTATCAGCGGGTGGACCATACGAGATGCGCGTAAAAGGCCGGAACTCAATTGTATTGACGAATGTCATGGTTGGCGACGTATGGATATGCTCCGGACAGTCCAACATGGAGTGGCAGGTTCGTAATAGCAACAATTCGATCGAAGAAGTCGCGAACGCGAACTACCCTCTTATCCGTCATTTTACTGTTCCGAAGACAGTGGCGGCTCAACCCGTCGATGATGTGACGGGTGGTGAATGGATGGTATGCGCGCCTGAGACAGTCGGCGATTTTACGGCAGTAGGTTATTTTTTTGCTCGCCAGTTGGTGCGTGAACTTGGGATTCCAATTGGATTGATCCACACCTCCTGGGGTGGTACCCATTCGGAAACCTGGACGAGTCGCAAGGCATTTGAATCAAGTGAGGAATTCAGATCGATGATTGAACGTATGCCCGTGCTCAACCTTGACTCGTTGGCCCGCACGCGCGGTGTTGCGCTCACACGGCGAATCGAAGACATGCAGGGTCCTTTTGAAACTGATTCTGAAGCTATCGCCCGATGGAAGACGCCAGACCTTGATGATTCGCAATGGAGAATGATGACAGTGCCAGGCTATTGGGAAGGGCAGGAGCTAGGTGAATTTGATGGAACAGTGTGGCTTAGGAAAACCATTGAACTCACGGAGAAACAAATCGCCGCAGACGCAACATTGGAGCTTTCGATGATCGATGACACCGATGAGACCTACTTCAACGGGACCCTTGTTGGCCGAACCGGTGCCTACAATGAGCGCAGGAGTTACAAGGTGCCCTCTTCGTTGTTAAAGGTTGGAAAAAATACGATTGTGATCCGGGTAGTTGACACCGGTGGTGGAGGCGGAGTCTATGGCGATGCCGCGAACATCCGTCTTGTGACGGGCAGCACCGTTGTTGCGCTGGCTGGACAGTGGCGTTACCGTGTGGAATCAATTTCAAAAAACCTCACTAGCGTGGGGCCAAATAGTTTTCCAACGTTACTTTTTAATGGCATGATTTACCCGTTGCTGCCACTTGGAATCAAAGGCGTTATCTGGTACCAGGGAGAATCAAATGCCGGGCGTGCGTATCAATACAGGCAGGCGTTTCCGTTGATGATCACTGACTGGCGCAATCATTGGAATCAAGGGGATTTTCCATTCTACTTTGTTCAGCTCGCGAGCTATGGTAACAATCATGGCGACAGTCACTCTGGAAGCGGGTGGGCCGAGCTTCGGGAAGCTCAGGCGATGACGCTTGCGTTGCCCAACACGGGGATGGCAGTCACAATAGATATCGGTGACCCCGGCGACATTCACCCGCGCAACAAGCAAGACGTCGGAAAGCGCCTTGCAGTAATCGCGCTGAACAAGACTTATGGAAAGAAAGACGTTGTGTACAGTGGCCCAACGTTCGAATCGATAAAGGTAGAGGGCAAAAAAGTGTTCGTCAGCTTTGCCCACCTTGGCGGGGGTTTGATGACGCCGGACCGATACGGTTACCTGAGGGGTTTCGAAGTGGCTGGTTCAGGCCAGGAATTCAAGTACGCGAAAGCATTCATTGTGGGTGACCGGGTTGTAGTTTTTAACGACGAGGTTGACCAGCCGGTAGCGGTTCGATATGGATGGGCTGACGATGCATCGGAATGCAACCTGTTTAATCGCGATGGACTACCCGCTGCACCATTCCGCAGTGACCATTGGCCTGGAGTTACTGAAAATGCGAAGTTTTCGTTCCAGTACTGAATGAGGCCTTCACAAGCGTCGGATCACGGTGCGCCTTTTCAGAATGTTGATGCTGTCTCGAAGAAGTACAGTAACAAACCGGCCCCAAACGGTGGGCCGGTCCTGAATAGTTTACCTTTACCTAAACTCAATTTCACTCACGTCGTTCCACCGGATGTAGGAAGGGGTCTTTTCATTGTTGGCGAACACCAGGATGCCCTGATTTCGCTCGCTGACATCCTGACCTTCGTCGAGTGTAATCCGTTTGCCGTTGGTGAGTTCAATTTCGCAGCGGTGACTACCCCGTGTTGTTATCTTCTTGATGTTCCTGAAAGGAGTGGTGAACTCGAATTCGCCTTCTTTGCCCTGGAGCAACTCGAAGGCAAAGGTTTCGTCGAGGTCGTAGACAAGCTTTCCGGACAGTGACTTGCCATCGTGGGTTGTGACCACGCCGGATAGTTCGTTCTGATTTTTGAAATCAGCGTACGTCGTTAATCCATTGGACGGCTTTTCCTCGAAGACCACCTTGTCGAATTCATCCCAAGGGATGTCGATGGCTGGAAAATCCTTGTTCATTACAATGACTCCGCGGTGCCCATTGCTGACATCGTTGGTGCCATACATCCACACCTCCCGTCCCGATTTGAGGACAACAAAGCTGCGGCTGCCTTTTCTTTCAATAGACTTGATCTTACCTAATGCGATGGAGAGTTTCCCGTCGTCTGCATCGCCGTCGAGTTTGTCGTCCGAGACGCGCTCGTCGTGATCCCATTGTATATATCCCGTGAAGGTCCGGCCGTACGCCTCTACTGTTCCATAAAGAGGCTCGCCAAACTTGTTTTCCAGCCGGGCTGGAGTATCCATGAATTCTACTTTGTCAATTCGCTGCCAGTACACGTCAACTTCGCCTACTTCCTTGTCAAGTATCCTGATGTCGAGGCCAACATCGTTATAGCCTTCGCCTTCCAGCTTGAAACGTTTGCCGTTGCGCAACTCGACTTCGACGCTCTGACTGCCAGTGGGTCTGAGGCTTTTGATTTCGCCGAACTGACAGGCAAACTGATGGAGGTAATCATTATCGTTTTTTTCGGAGGACCAAAACTGATTACCAAGCCAGTCATTGCGGTAGCTGTACCAGGTCAGCTGATCGTCGTCGAGTCGTTCGCGGTCGTCGTGTGACATGAAATCAAGATTCTCATTGAGTTCTTTGGACGCATTGAACAGATCAGACCAATATAATTCCTCTTTGCCCCAGCGGATGGCGCCCTGGTAGGTTTTGCCGTCGTCGGTGGTTACTTTACCGTAGACAAAACCCTCGTCCTGAGCAGAGAGACGCGTAGCGGTTGCCGCAACCATCACCGGAAGGATCAATAGATAGAACAAGTATTTCATACAAATGGATTAACGATAGTATTGTTACTGTTAAACTGGCCAAAAGTTTCAGGGATAACAGCGGTAAGCGGATGGATCGGAACAGTTACCTGCTGAACCGGGATAATGCCGGGCCGGAACAGATCATTGATCAATCCATTTCTTGAACTCTGGGGTGCGTTCCGAGCTGATGATGACCTCCTCGTCGGTACGCGGTGAAAGGTCAAGTTTGAGGCGTCCCTTGAAGTATGGGTGGATCTCGGCGATGGCGTCGAATGTCACGATGAATTGCCTGTTAACACGAAAAAATTTTTTGGGATCCAGGACGTCAATGAGTTCGTCCAGTGGCTGGTCGAGGGGATAACGTTTTCCTTCGCGCGAGACGATGAAGGTTAGCTTATGCTCACTGCTGAAATAGGCTATCTTTTCGGCGGGAAGGGCTACTATCTTTTGGCCCAGCCGCACCATAAAGCGCGATTTGAAAACCGGTTCCCCTGATTTTATCAATCGCAATAACTCATTATAATCAATTGATGATGAGTTTAATGAATGCCTTAACTTCTTGAATTTATTTAAGCTTAGTTCCAGCTTTTCTCGTTGCACCGGCTTCAGTAAATAATCGAGGCTGTTGACCTCAAATGCCTTGATTGCATATTGGTCATAGGCGGTGGTGAAGATCACGGGCTTGTCGACGTTCACCTGGGAGAAAATTTCAAAGCAAAGTCCATCCAGAAGCCGTATGTCTGAAAGTATCAGGTCCGGATGCTCATTGGTCCTGAGCCAATCCACGGCAGCCGCCACCGTGCGGAGGGTTGCGGCTACGACGACGCCCGGTTCGATTTCGTGCAAAAGATTCTGCAATCGTTCGGAGGCCAGACGCTCATCTTCCAGGATCAGAACCTTCATGATCGGTCAATTTCGAGCAACGGAATATGCACTTCGAAGTGCGTATCTGTCCTGATAATCCTGACGGGCTTCCCGGTAAAATACGCATATCGATTTTGAATGTTTATCAGGCCGCTTCCATGGCCAGCGATGTCATTGGGTGTATGGCTCAGGGTATTGCTTACCATGAGGTAGTCGTCGTCGAGTTGGAGGAGATGAATTGTCAGGGGAGTGGTCTCATTGATGGTGTTGTGCTTGACGGCATTTTCCACCAGGATCTGCAGGGTCAGGGGCGGAATCATTCGTGACGCGTGACCAGGCTGAAGGTTTTTGGTAAACTGAATCTGATCGTCGAAGCGCGTGCGCATCAGGAAAATGTAGGCTTCAATGAATTCGAGTTCTTCCGTGAGCTTGATAAGGTCTTCTGACTTGCTGCGCAGGAGCGAGCGATATACGTCGGAAAACTTTTCGAGAAATCGTTTTGAACGACCCGGGTCTTTATCGATGAGGGCCGAGAGGATGTTGAGGTTGTTGAAAAGGAAATGCGGATCAAGCTGGTTTCGCAGTGAAATGAGCTGTGACCTTATTTGCTCCTTTTGCATCTTCTCCTTTTCGAGCACCGAAAGTCGCCAGTGCTTGAGGAAATGAATACTAAAGTAGATGCAAAACGTGGGAATAAAGATGAATGCGCCGAACACATTGGTGACGATGACTTGCTCAATGGTGGGAGGGTCCGTCGTCAGCACGAGCTTCAGGACCAGGTAGGTGATGTTAATCAATACGAGCAGGTACAGGAGTCCTGATGAGAGCTGAACAAACAGGCGGAACGAGCCTGACCGGCTCCAGGGCATAAGCCGATCGAGTGCGGAAGTCAATTTTCGGTTGCCCCACCACAGTAATAAAGCGATGATGAGTATCCAGCCTGCCGTGAGGTAAAAAGTGGTTGGTGGGGCGGTCCATATCAAGGCGACTGCCACCATAGCTACCGCGACGAACGGGATGAACACGTTTCGAAAGGTTTTTGTCCTCAATGGGCTGGCGATGATCAATGGAAGCGAATTTCGTTGATTTTTTTCCAGTTGAAATAAAGGGGCTCTTTTTTCCCTTTCTCAAAGATCAGGATTCCGCTGTTGCGAGCGGAAACATCCTGCATTCCCCCAAGGAGTAATTTCTGCCCGTCGCGAAGCTCTACCGTGGCGTAGTCGAAGTTTCGCGGTGTGACGGTCCGTATGTAGCGAATGGGCACATGGTATTCAACGTCATTTTCCACGCCTTCGATGATTTCGAAATCCAGTGCTTCATCGATGTCGTAAATAATTCTACCGGAGTGGTCGTCGCCGCCCAAGATCGATACCGTCGCGTCGAGGTAGGAGGGTTCTGGGAACTGGTCGTAGGTGATCCCACTTTTCGGAGGAGCTGAGAATGTCACTTTCTTAAAAGCCGGCCAATTGAACTTAACAATGCCCTGATCAGCTGTTGCAACGAGGACCCCGCGATTCTCATCGTTGACATCGTTGCTTCCCGTAACAAAAAATTCGCGACCTGATTTCAGCACCACCCGGCAGCCGTGGCCCTCTTGTTGGATGCTGACGATCTCCCCAAACCTAATGGAGGTCTTGCCGTCGTCAGACTCACCGTCGAGTTTGTCGCTGGTAAGTCGCTCATCATTGTCCCACACGATAAATCCCGTGAATTTTTCCCTGCGGAGTCCCTCCACGGTGCCATAGAGGGGAGTGCCGAATGTCGCCTCGGGCCGCGACGGCGTCGGTTGGAACTCGACGCGATCAATTTTCTCCCATGGAAAGCTGAGCGTGCCCAGCTCGGGGTCAGCAACATAGATGGTTGAACTGAGGTCGTTGTACCCTTCGCCGATGACTTCCATCTCCCGCCCATTTTTCAAGATAAGCTTCGCTCGTGACGATGAAAGTCTCTGAATGGCCCGCAGGTTGCCAAACTGACAATTGAACTGATGGGAGATAACTTTGTTTTCCCATATTCCGCTAAAGTTCCAGTCGATGTCATACCAGGAATTGCCCTCCTTCTCTTTTTCGGGCACCATCTTCTTGAACTGGTCGGTTACCTTTTCCACATTAAACAGGTCAGTCCAGAGCGCTTCTTCGTTTCCCCAGCGTATCACACCTGAATATGTATTTCCGCTCCTGGTGTACACCTTGCCGTAGAGTAAACCGTCGTGTGACTGGCCGGCAGCTTCAAACGCCAATGCCAGCATCACGGTCATGATACCCAGGATGGCCAGTATCCACCTGTATGTCGTGTTCATCATCTGTTTTTCTTTCCCCATAGTACGAAAATGCCGTGTAAAAATGTTCATGACCATAACCATTCTCAACGCGGAGTTGACCGAAGCGGGAAAGGAGATAGCTGAAACGGGCGGGAATAAGGGCGGTAAGATGCGAGTGCGAATGAGTTACTGTCAAGTCTTCTGCTTCTTCTTCTTTGCCGAAGGAAACAGGACATTATTTAGGATCAGGCGATAGCCCGGCGAATGAGGATGTTGGCTCAAGTCTGTACCTTCATGCCACCGGCCGGGAGAACCTTCCGGATCATGCCCGCTGTAATATGTCCAGTGCCCGCGTCCCAGTTCACCGTAAATATATCGCACATTGCCACGAGCCCGGTTCTCGCCGAGTATCAGGGCAGTAGGTTTCACAACGTACTTGCTAAAAGCGGTCGTCTGCCCATGGAATTCCTTTATGGCGAATTCGTGATTCTGAGTCAGCAAGGAGGGCACAATGTCCCATTTGGCGGAGAACTGAAATAGCTGGAAGTATCCTGTGTTTCGGTCGAAGAAATCCATTCGACCTGTATTGATGTCGGAGAAGCGCCGGCTTTGGCCGGGTTCAAGCGTAAAGTTTTCAAAGGCGAGCGTTTTGCTAAAATCGAGCTTTTGTTGCGCACCCGGGTCGGCGTCGTCGCCATCGTACAGGCTTTCGCTGATGTCGACGCCCTCAGCGGCCAGTGCGATGTCAAACGTTTCCGCCCCCGAGCACATCGCGAACAGGTATCCGCCTGCGCTGCAGAACGCCTTTATCTTTTTGGCGACGTCGAGTTTCATGGCGGAAACTTTTGGGTAGCCGAGCCTTCGTGCAGTTGCCTGCTGTATTTCAGCCTCAATCCTGGCGGACTCCCGTCGCAGGTAACGACCGAATTGTCCGGTAAAGTCCTCATGGTGGAGGTGCAGCCAGTCATATTTTGCCAATGCGTCGTTCAATACTTCCTCATCATAGATAATATCGTAGGGGATCTCGGCATAGTCGAGTACGATGATTACGGCGTCGGTTTCATCGAGGATCAGTTCATTTTTTGGTGAATACACAGCAATGCGCGGTGCCCTTTCGAGCCTGACCACATTCATGTTAACCGACGGTGAGGAAATCTCGCGGAGGATGGCATTCACCTCAGCGTCTGCGATCACCGAGTAGCTCACGCCTCTCACGGCGCATTCGGTGTCCAATTCAGGGGAATAAGTCAGCAGGAAGCTGCCGCCGCGGTAGTTCAGCAGCCAGTCTACATCAATCTCTTTCTTTAAGGCGAAGTAGGCAATCCCGTATGCCTTCAGGTGGTCCATCTGTGCCTCATCCATCGGTATCAGGATGGAGACGGCTCGCGCCGTACTGACACTAAGAAGGAAGAACACCAGGAAAGCTCTCAGCATACCAATCACGTCCCAAGACCATAAGATAAACATTTCCGGCGAGATTGGGATCCGCCGGAGGAACCAGTGGATTAATGCCCTTACTGCCGCTAAAATGTCGTGCCGGAGGAGGGCAACGAATCACAGCTGTGAGGGTTCTCGAAATGCTGTTGAGTCTTTGCCTTAAGCGGCACGAATATTTAGTGATCGTGCCTGGATTCCTGTTACTATCAAATGTTTGAGGGCATGTGGCGGACGAGACTATTCCTGTTGATTTTACCGGTCCATTTGGCGTTATCATTATCGGCACAGAGTCTGAATGATAGCCTTCGGTTTGTGGACCGGATGTGGGCGATGAAGAAGAAAGCACTGGTTCTCGAGTATATGAACCTTACTGAAGCTGAGAAGTCGGCGTTTTGGCCGGTGTATGAATCGTACGCCTCTGCAACGCAAGTTATCGAGATTGAAAGTGTCTACCTCTTGTCCCTTTACTCCCACCATTCCGGGGAGTTAAAGGAGCGCGAGTTGGAAAATATCAGCCGGCGAATGCTTCGGAACGACGTTGCCCTGGCCAGGATACGTCGCCAGTTCTTCAGACGGTTCAAGCAGGCGCTATCCGCGGAACAAGCCACAGCCTTCATGCAGTTGGATACGAGTTTTCGGTCAATGGTGAGGATGGAGTCACAGAAGGGAACGCTGCCGATTGAACTACTGGAGGGGGCGTTGCTCACGGATGCCGGGAACTGATTCCTGATTCCTGATTCCTGATTCCGCGTTCTAATTGCTGGTTCTGCGTTTCGGGTCCTGTTCGTTTTGTCGGGTTTGCAGTTTTGATCTATCCACTGCACAGTACGAATTTCTTTGTGCCTTCGGGCCTTAGTGTTTTTGTGCACTCGATTGTCGATCCGGAGCGATTTCGTCGCAAACAATCTCAATCGTAACGCTTCACTACTTAGCCCAATTTTATTACATTAGTGAAGGCATTTTTTTGTGTCTTAGGGCCTTGGTGGCTTTTAATGCATTTGATTGCAGGTTGGATCTGAACTCGTTTGCAACAAGCTCAATCATTGCCACTATCCTAAGCAGGTGAGCAAAGGACCTGCTTTCGAGATACACCCTTAAAAACACAGCCCGGAATACCCGTAACACAACACGCACAACGAACCACGACGTACACTACACAGTCGGTGTATGGTTGATTACGGATAGCTACCGACCGCCGGGTGCTAATTGGGAGAGTCTAAAAATACAAGGTGCTTCCTCCTTTCCCGTCCACAACCCAACGCTAGACTTCGGAGGGCAGGCCCTCGCGCTCGCCATGCTCAGCATGGGGGACCAAAGGCCAACACCCAATAGCCAGGAGCGAAAAGCGGTGGACCGTGGACTGTGGACTTTTTGACAACACAATTCTGGCACCTTGTTTGACCATGAAGAGGACTCTAGTTGTGACACATGACTCTAATAAGCTTACTTCTCACCATTCTCCTCCCGAGCCAGCAGCCATTAATCGAATGGAACGAATACTACCGCATCAGCTGGGAAGATTTCCGCGGGCAACCGGGAGCGAATTCAATCGGCGATGCCGGCGCAGTCGTCCAGATAAAAGCCAAACCGTTCCTCGTTCGCAACGAAGTTCATTACAATGTTGTCGCCTATTTCAGCAGACCCAGGTCGTGGGCGCGCGACACTTCCGACGCGCTGCTTCGGCATGAACAACTTCACTTTGACCTGGCTGAACTCTACGCTCGAAAAATCCGTAAACGAATCGACGAACTTAAAAAAAGCGGCGTAACTGATGTTAAGGACATTAATGCGGCGATCCAGATTCTACTTGACGAGAGCAATGACGCCGATCGCCGGTATGATGTGGAAACGTTACACGGCGCCCTCGTGAAAAAACAGAAGGAGTGGGAGCGGCGTATAAGTAGAGAGTTGCGGGAACTAAACGAATTCAGAAAGAAAAAGCGCGTCGTCCCTTCGAAATAAACAGGATGCCGGTAAGGGTGTTTTACTTATATTGTATTAAAGAAATGTCCTATGAAACCCTCCGTTGTTATCCCTCTTTTTATTCTTGCGACCGCATCCGCGGCATGGTCGCAGGACTTGAAACCCATCACTCTGACCATTGTCGTGACGAACCAATTCACAGGTCAGCTCGTCGACGCCGAACTAAGCTTTGACGGTGAATCACCAGCTCGGGTAGGGAGGGGCAAATACAGTGTTAAACTTTTTCCAGAATCAGAGGGCCTGCTCACGGTTTCACGACAAGGGTATTTTGACACCGAGGTGAGGCTCGACTACGAGACCCAGAAGGTCAATCCGGTATACGAGATCAAGCTGCAACCTGGTATCCCACAACTCCGCATCACGGTGCGTGACCAGGAGACTTCTGAAAACATTACTTCCGCCATAGACTTGTTTACCCTGGACGAGTCGTCAGTGGTGTTCAGCGAGGAGGTGGAGGTCGCGCCATATACCATTGATCTCGAGTACAACAAAGCCCATGTCCTGCAGGTGCGTGCGCCTGGATATTTTTCTTTTAAGGACACGATCGATTACACCAATGTTTTTGAGGGCCGTATTCGTGAGCGGGTGATCGAGCTCGTTCCTCTCAAGGCAGGCAACAAGATTTCGTTGAACAATATTTATTTCGAAGAAGACGCTGCCGAGCTGACGGATTTCGCGCGCACGATGCTGGTAGAACTCACCCATGTGCTCGACTTGCAGCCTGGCCTGGTGATCGAGATAGGAGCCTACACGGATGATCATGGGACCGAAGAGTATAATCTGTCGCTTTCCGAGAAACGCGCTAACGCAGTAAAGCAGTATTTGATCGAAAAAGGGGCGTTAGAAGACCAGTTGTTGACACGGGGCTATGGGGAAAACTCGCCCGTCGCTCCGAATGACACTCCTCAAAACCGGGCATTAAACCGCCGCGTGGAGTTTCGTGTTGTGAGTTTGAATTGACTGGAAAAAAAGCCCCACCCGGTTTAAGGTGAGGCCGTTAGCTATCTGGATCCGGAATCCGTGCTGCCGGACCCGTCTGTTGTTCATGTTCAAGTTAAGTAAAATTTCGCACCGGCCAATTGGAATGGATTTGTTAGGGGAGAGGAATAACTTCTACACTCATGAAAGCCAAAGGTCCAAACCGGCTGTTTCGCCGAAAAAGCCCGGATATTTTTTTCCCGGTAAAAGGATTTAGTTTCTTTGTCGCAAACCTTTAGTCATGAAGAAAAACATATTGCTGGTTGACGATGATAAGATCTTTAACTTTCTGAGTGAAAAGACGATCAGTTCACTGGGATTAGCCAATGAAATCCATTTTGCGTTGAATGGCGAGGAGGCTCTCGATATCCTTGAACTGTGCCGCAACGGAGAGATCGCCAAGCCAGACATCATCTTTGTCGACCTGAATATGCCGATTATGGATGGGTTTGAATTTATCGAAGCTTTCCGACGGATGGATTTCCCGGAAAAAGAATCGATTGCCATAGTGGTTTTGACTTCGTCGGCAGACCCTGAGGATATCAGTCGTGCGAAGAGGATGGGCGTAAAGTACTACTTCAACAAACCCCTGAGCAAGGAAGAAATCAAAAAGCTGATTGGCCAGGAGTTTTCGTTTCCGATGAATTGAAACCCGCTTCTAGTTCTTTGGCAGGGAGAAATAAAAGGTAGCTCCCTTCGATTCTTCCGATTTCGCCCAAATTCGGCCGCCGTGGGCCTCGACGATCTTCCGTGCAATAGCTAATCCCGCGCCAGTTCCTTCAAATTCTTTCTTGCCATGAAGTCGCGAGAAAACTTTGAAGAGCTTGTCGCTGTAAGCCGGGTCGAAGCCTACTCCGGTGTCGCTTATCCAGTAGACTTGTTCATCTTTTCCTTCGCGATAGCCAATTTCAATCGCGATTTTGCCTGACGTCGACGAGAATTTGATCGCGTTGCTGACCAGGTTCTCCCAAACTTGTCGCAGTAGGTCGGGATCCCCTTTGGCACCATTCATCGAATGAACGGTGAGTTGGGTGCCGGGGAATAGGGCTTTATCACTCAGGACTTCATCGACGATTTCCTTCATGTTGAACTCTTTTTTTACGAGTGACCGCTTTCCAAGGCGCGAGAGTTCAAGCAAATCGCTGATTAAATGCTCCATCCGCCGGGTGTTCTGAATGATCCCATGGAGCAGCTTTTTTTCGCGCTCGGTGGCGGGCTTGACATCGTCCAGCAACATTTCGCAGTATCCGCTGACGATTCGCAAGGGAGCTTTCAGATCGTGTGAAATGGAGTAGCTGAAGTCGTTGAGCTCTTCGTTTGCTTTTGTCAGCGCCGCGTTGGCGGCAGACAGTTCCTGATTGGCGCGTATGAGGGCCTCCCTGGAGATTCCAAGTTGCATGGTCCGCTCGTCTACCTCGCTGTGGAGGTATTCGATCTTTCGTTGGCCGCGATAGATGGCGGAAAGCGCCCAGATCAGCAACAGTGAACTTGTCAACAATCCCGTCATGGCAATTCCAAAGATGACATTGGCGCGTCTTTGAACCTTTCGGCTCTGGGTGCGGATGACTTCGCGTTCGATATCCTCCAGTTGATGGATGATCAGGATAATATCATCCAATAGGACTCTTCCCGTGCCGATACCGGCGATTGCCTCATGATACTGCCCATTCCTGACCTGCTCTATGGCCATCTCAACATAGGCGATCTTTTTGTCGACGGCCCTCGCGAGGCTGTCGGTAAGCACCCTTTGCTCGCTGGTATTTAGATCCGTGGTCACTTGTTGAAGGAGCCTGGGTATGGCTTTCACCGCGGCATCGTAAGGCTCCAGGAATTCAGGCTGATGAGTAATGACATAGCCGCGATGGGAGCGTTGAATGTCCTTGACGTTGACCGACAATTCGTTCAGTCGCAGTCGACGCTGACGGGAGACTTCAAACAGCAACAAAAGTTCCGATGAGGATCGGCGGTAATCCAGCATAAAGGCGAGTACGACCACCAGGAGGGCGGTTGAAAACAACAGTACTAACAGCAGCTTCTTCTTGATGACCATAGAGACTAACCGCACATCCTGCAAAAATCGTGAAAGCCATGTACCATATTGACATCCTTTACTGTGGACCGGCAGACTGCCGCGTGCCGGCCATACCAATTTGTCACATAATAAAAGCCTAAAGGTCAGTTATTTAAATATAGTCCACCAAAGTATCAGTTCGACAACAGGTGCCGTCAGCACGCCCGAATGGCCGTCAAACAACTTGATCGGGCCGATGTAAGATCACAATGCTGGATCGGACAAATTCCTTATTTTAACAATCGATGAATGAGTCTATAGTTCTGTGGACAGGCTTTAATCTCTTTGTCCTGGCCATGCTCGCCTTGGATTTGGGCGTTTTCCACCGCAAGTCCCACACGGTTGGCGTACGCGAAGCGCTGATTTGGACAGGTGTCTGGATTACGCTGGCCATGATGTTTAACGTCTTCGTGTACGTCTACCTCAACGAAGAAAAGGCGATCGAGTTTTTCACGGGCTATCTGATTGAAAAGTCGCTGAGTGTCGACAACATTTTTGTCATCATCATTATCTTCTCGTATTTCCAGGTTCCCGCGCAATTTCAACACAAAGTATTGTTCTGGGGTATTCTCGGCGCGTTGGTCCTCCGCGTGATATTTATACTTTCTGGAATTGAAATGATCCACCGCTTTCATTGGTTGATCTATGTGTTTGGCGGATTCCTCGTATACACCGGCATTCGGATGCTGCTGGCCGCTGACGTAAAGTTCGATCCCGGAAAGAACCCGATCATCCGGATGGTCCGGCGGGCATTTCCGATTACGGATTCGTATGAAGAAGATAACTTTTTTGTGAGGCGAAATGGGACGGTCTGGGCGACTCCTCTGTTTCTGGTCGTCGTGCTCATCGAGGCAACCGACTTGGTTTTTGCCGTGGACTCGATTCCGGCTATCCTCGCTATTTCTGACGATTCGTTTATAGTCTATACGTCGAATGTGTTTGCTATCCTTGGACTGAGGTCGCTGTACTTTGCGCTTTCGGGCATTGATAAGTACTTCCGCTATTTGAAATTTGGGCTGTCGGCGATCCTTGTCTTTGTAGGCGTCAAGATGTGCCTTGCGGAGTTCTACAAGATTCCAACCACGATATCGCTCATTGTCATCGTATTCATCCTGATCATTTCGATGATCGCGTCTGTATTAATCCCTGCGCGTCCCGCGAAGCAGCCAGCGGATGTCAGGAAATAAGGAATACGGACTGACTTGCGGTTGCGAGAAATGTCCTTCTTTTCATGTCGGTTGGTTAATGCTTGACAACCATTAAATTAAGCGTTAAAGTTTGAAGTTTGAAAGTTTGAAGTTCCCGTTACTCCTGGCTCCGCCCGCAAGGTTTCGGGATTCCAGTCATTCCTTTAAATTAGGTGTGGTTTTCGAAGCACAATATGACTCAGCACCATTTAAGCTAAAGCGAGACCAACAGCCAACCCCCAACGGCCAATAGCCAACACCCAATCCCGATAGCCATCGGGACCAACACCATGGCACTAGTTTTTACCAGTGGATACCAACCACGGTCTATGCAGCAATTCTACTAAACCGGAACAGTTCCGGGTTTTTTCGTTCGTATAAAGCCATTTGAAATGAAAGCCATTTTAATCCAATGCGCAGGCGCATTGATAACCCTGTCGTGCTTTGCGCAACAACCACAAACGAGCCTGGCATCGCTTACCACGCCAGCAGAGCATTTGTCGGTCATAAAGCGCAGCATTGAAATACCCGTTTGGCATGAGAAAACATTCTGGCCGCTCTATGAAAAGTATCTGGACGACGAGCGGGAAATAGCTGTCGACGCATACAGGGCAATGAGCGATCTGGCTAACCTTGACGAGCATTCAACAGATGAGGATGCTCTTGATTTCGGGCGTAAGCTCATCGAAACCCGCAAGCAGGACCTGGCCTTGCGAAAACAATATTATGCAGAAATTGGCAGCGGCTTTAACGGTACAATTGCTCTTCAGTTTCTGCAGGCGGAAACGCTGATGGATATGATGCAGTCCTTCGCTGCTTACGACGATTCACCATGGAAGAGTTACCGGTTTAACGCCGCGGCAGTGCCGGCGGATAAACTCTTCTCTGCGAAAATGAATATGCTGACAGCAGCCCTCTCCATGTCGGGGCAGACGCTAATCAACTTCAGGGCTGTCTATTCCCGTTATGTGCGGGAATGCAATGACCTGTTGGGAGAGACGTACGATATCTACTCGCTCTTCGCAGGTGAACCCACCGGTTTTACGCCAGCGCTTGCAAAACGCCTTGGCTACGATTTGCTTGCCATATGCGAGCGGGAAATCAGGCTGAAAGAAAAGTATTTTGATGAGATGAGTGTCCAGGCAGGCCCGCGGCTGGCAGCTGGATTTCTGGCTTGGGAGGATTACCACTCATTGGTTGGGAAGATGCATGCCTGGGCGGACGCTCCGTGAACCGTTTCTTCGATCGGCCACCGCGCCTGTAAAATGATTTGCTACCTTTAACCGGTAAGCCGGTTGAAGGCAGATGAATAAACTCCACTTTTCCGATTACGTCGTATTTCTGATCTATTTTGTTGCTGTCGTTCTGTACGGACTGTATGTGTATTACAGGAAGAAGGCGGCGCGTACTGATTCAAAAGATTTTTTTCTTGCTGAGGGATCGCTTACGTGGTGGGCGATTGGCGCATCGTTGATTGCCTCCAACATTTCCGCAGAACATTTTATTGGAATGTCGGGATCGGGTTTTGCCCTCGGACTTGCCATTTCAACATATGAATGGATGGCTGCAGCCACCTTGATCATCGTCGCTGTATTTTTTATTCCCGTTTACCTGAAGAATAACATCTACACGATGCCCCAGTTCCTGGAGAAGCGATACAGCGGCACTGTGAGTACGGTCATGGCAATTTTCTGGCTTCTCGTGTACGTTTTTGTCAACCTGACGTCCATCATATACCTGGGTGCGCTGGCGATCACAGCGATTTCCGGGATCAGCTTCGAAGTATGTATTGCCGGCCTGGCGATTTTTTCCATTGCCGTCACACTAGGCGGGATGAAGGTGATTGGTTACACGGACGTTGTCCAGGTGGCGGTGCTGATCCTCGGTGGCTTGGTGACCACCTATCTCGCGCTAAACCTTGTTTCGGAAAAGTTCGGGCAGGGAGAAAGCGTTGTGACGGGCTTTGCGCTGATCCTGGAACATGCGCCGACCCATTTCCACATGATCTTCGATTCTTCCAATCCTTATTACAAAGATCTACCGGGATTATCGGTACTTATTGGAGGTATGTGGATCAACAACCTGAATTATTGGGGCTGCAACCAGTATATCATACAGCGCGCTTTGGGTGCGGACTTGCCGACTGCGCGCAACGGCATCCTGTTTGCCGCGTTCCTTAAGCTGCTCATACCGGTTATTGCAGTTTTTCCTGGTATTGCGGCGTATGTACTTTACCACCAGGGCTTGTTTCAAACCGAGATGCTCGATATGGCGGGTGTTGTGAAACCCGACAGAGCTTACCCGACATTGCTAAATCTGCTTCCTGCAGGACTGAAGGGACTCGCGTTTGCCGCACTTACCGCCGCGATAGTGGCATCCCTTGCCGGCAAAGCCAACAGTATCGCAACGATTTTTTCACTTGATATCCATAAGAAGTTTTTTCGGCAAGACGCCAGTGAAAAGCAACTGGTAGTGACGGGAAGGTGGACGGTGATTATCGCCATGGTGTTGGCTTGCATCGTCGCCCCCGCGTTGCGCACCCTTGACCAGGCGTACCAGTTCATCCAGGAATATGTCGGCTTCATTTCTCCGGGTGTGTTGGCGATCTTCCTCCTTGGGATATTCTGGCGGCGGGCAACCGCACCGGCGGCCCTCACTGCTGCGGTGCTTACTATCCCGCTATCCGCCATGCTGAAATTCCTTCCCGCATGGACCAACGGCTGGTTTCCTGATTATCCATTCCTGGATCGCATGACCATCGTGTTCGGACTCCTGATGGTACTAATGGTGGCTATCAGCTTGTCGGATCGAAAAAGCAAGGATCAGGCTCGCATCATCAAAATTGATCCGTCGCTGTTTAAGACGTCGCCAGGCTTTGTTGTTGGATCGGTTATCATCATCGGGATATTGACGGCGTTGTATACGGTGTTTTGGTGAAAGTCCATAGTCCATGGCAGAGTGGTGTTCCGAGGAGACTCATTGCTGCGAGCAAATGTGTGGTAG
>CAZLWX010000033.1:0-34750 GCA_964563295.1 uncultured Roseivirgaceae bacterium
ACGCGAAGTCCATTACTACGGATCAGTTCCTAAACGTGCCGCTGATTCCATTCCTGAATGATGGTTTTAACCATCAATGGCAGAATGCTGGTACGGTTGAATCCAACACCATTGAACTTACGCTCGGAGCCAATTGGGTAAAGAATGGGGCTTTCTCCTGGAATTCTAACTTCGTGTTCTCCAGGGTGCGTCAAAAAATCACGTCGCTGCCAATTTCTGACTATTGGTTGAGCCCGCAAAGTGGCGACGTGTCCGCTTTCCGAGTGGCTGACGGCGAAACGTATGGAGCAATTTACGGGCATCGAATGGTAAGGACTCTGGATGAAATGGCCCAACAGTTGCCTGAAGGAGCGTCTATCAGTGATTACGAGGTGAACAGTGAAGGTTATGTGATCCTGGCGGGGACGGAGGGTACACTGAATGAACGGCCGATCCTATATCGGGAGAACGGGCAAGTATGGCTTGGGAAAATTGGCAACGGTAACGCTGATTTTAACATGGGTATAGCCAACACGTTTACGTTCAAGGGGATCACGCTTTATGTTTTGCTTGACTGGAAACAAGGTGGTGACATCTACAATAGCAACGACCAACGCCTTGCCTTTAACTGGGTAAGCAAGCGCCAGGACATGGGCGGCGTGCCGGATGGCCAGAAGAAAGTGGCCGCCTATTGGGGTGCAACGGATGGTATGTACGACTTCAACTTCGCCAATGCCTACTGGGTTGAAGATGCTAGCTACCTGAAGTTGAGAGAAGTTGCAATCGGGTACACAGTGCCGTCTAGCATGCTGAGCAGCTTTGCCGGGGGTGCCATCAAAGGAATTACGCTCAAGGCTGTCGGTCGGAACCTTCACACCTTCACCGGATATTCCGGATATGATCCTGAGGTAGGTACTATCAGGCAACCCATCGATGGTATTGGCGCAAACCCGATCTATCGCACAATGGCAGTCTCCTTAGGATTCACCTTCTAAATAAAAAATCTTAAGACCATGAAAAAAATAAATAAATATCTCTTGATCGCCCTTGCTACGACCGGATTGGTGTTCGGTTGCTCGGACGATGTTTTGGATGTGTCCAATGAAAATGATCCGGACTTTGCGAAAGTGTACGCCAGCGGCACGGACGTTGAGAACGTCGCCTCCGGACTTTACAACACGGTGTTCAATGGAGAGAACAGCTATTCCGGCGTACAAATGATGCTGGCTACTTCGGCAGATCACGTAACATGCTCCTGGGGTAATTCCGGCATGCGCGATATGTCGTGGGAACCGAGAGATTTTGCTTGGGACAATACCCCTACATATGCCAACGCCGGAAACTTGGCGTACACTTATAACAAATTGTATTCAGCGGTTGGTACAGCTTCCAATGTGCTAAAGGCCATTGAAGGGGGCGTTCAAATTGGTCCCGATGGAAGTGGTAACGCCAGAACTGCCGCTTTTGCAAAATTCATATTAGGAATGGCTTATGCTGATTTGGCATTGATTTTTGACCGCGCGCACGTGGTTGATAATACGAAGTCTGCAGAAGGCTCACTCGAGACAGCCTTACCCTATGATCAGGTCGCTGACGCAGCCCAGGGCTACTTCGACGAAGCTCTGCAGCTGGCAACCGGATCCTTTGTTATCCCTGCAGACTGGATGGGCACGCCAACCGATCTAAGCACTGACCAGTTCAAAATGGTCATCAACACTCACGCAGCCCGGCTCTTGGCATATGTTCCTAGAAACAAGACGCAACTGGCTGCTGTCGATTGGGCGAAAGTGAAGACCTATGCCGACAACGGCATCAACTTCGACTTGATCGTCGTGAATGATGGATACAACAACTGGTATTCCGAGGCCGGCGATTACCTGACTTACCCCGGCTGGGGACGGACTGATATGTATGTCGCTCATATGATGGAACCTTCGCTGCCCGAACACTGGGACGACAGTCCATCATTCCCACACCCTGCAGAACCCGCTACGTCGGTGGATGCACGCTTAAAGACTGATTTTCAGTACCTGGGTTCCAACGATTTCAACCCTACGCGTGGATACTATCATTTCAGCTGCTATCGGAATAAGCGGTATGACGATGTGTACGCTCAGGGAGTGGGACCAAAGCCAACTGTAATGAAGGCCGAAAACGATATGCTGAGAGCTGAAGCCAGAGCCTACCTTGGAGATCTGGCAGGCGCTGCGCAGATCATCAATGCCGGAACACGCGTTACTCGTGGCGGGTTAGATCCTGTGGCAGCAAACCTTGCCGATATCGTTGAGGCTATCCACCATGAAAGGCATGTCGAAATGTTCACAACCGGTTGCGGGCTACAGTTCTTTGAAATGAGAAAACTCGACCTTCTGCAAAAAGGAACACCACTCCACTTGCCTATTCCTGGCTCTGTTTTGCAGCTCTTTGGGCTTTCGGAATTCTACACTTTCGGAAAAACAGCTAATGCCGACGGTGTTAATGTTTCCAACGGCGGCTGGAGATAATCTCCCCTGATGGGTTAGTTTTCTTGAACTAGTAAGAAAAGGTTGTCATAATTGACAACCTTTTTTTTTACCCCACTACCGGCGAATGGGGGAGAAATATAGACCCCAAAAATGACTCAAAACCCACCTTAGCTGCCCTCAAAAGGCTCGGTAGGAGGCAAAGTTCCAGTTTATTAATATTCCTCTTAGGTATTTTTAATATTTAATTAATACCGTAATTTCGGTTATCGTTAACCTAAACCTAAATCTATGAGGAAGATTTTACTAACGTGCTTTTCGTTGGCTATTGCGCTCGCCGCGCTGGCACAAGAACGAACCGTGTCAGGTACGGTGACCTCCACAGAGGATGGAGGTGCCCTGCCTGGTGTAAACATTGTAGTGAAGGGTACCACAGTCGGAACTACGACTGATGCGGATGGAAGGTATTCGCTGTCGATTCCTTCAGACGCCTCGGTACTCGTGTTTTCTTTTATCGGTCTTGCATCACGCGAGATCGAAATCGGAGGACGGAGCGTCGTTGATGTCTCCCTGGCTCCCGATGTCAGACAACTCAGCGAAGTGGTCGTCGTTGGTTATGGCACTCAATCGAAGCGTGACCTGACAGGATCGGTTGCTTCGATTTCCGGTGAACAATTGGCTGTCGCCCCGGTTCAAAGTTTTGACCAGGCGCTGCAAGGCCGGGCTGCGGGTGTCAACATCGTTACGCCGAACGGGGTTTTGAACAACCCTCCCGTTATCCGCGTCAGGGGTATCAATTCGATAAACCTGAGCTCCTATCCGTTGATTGTGATCGACGGTGTGCCCACGTATACGGGCGACAACTCGGCAACATCAGCACCGAACAACCCGTTGAGCAACCTTAATCCAGCAGACATTGAAAGTGTCGATGTTCTCAAGGATGCTTCAGCAAGCGCCATCTACGGCTCCCGTGCCGCAGCCGGCGTTATTCTGATTACGACGAAACGCGGAAGCAAAGGCAAAGCGCGCGTCAACGTCGATTCCTGGGTGGGATGGACAAAACCATTTCGTCTGTTCGAGCTGCTGAACGCTGAGCAGTACATGGATATCAAGAACGAGGCGGTGCGCAACCTGAACGAAAACAGGTTGATCGCCACTGGCTCACCGGGTACCAATGTGGAAGGTTTTCTTCCCATGACGGATGCCAATGGCAAAACAGTCGACACTAAATGGTACGACTATATATACCAAACCGGTTTTTCGCATTCCAACAGCCTCAGCGTTTCCGGAGGATCAGATCAGACTTCCTATTATATGTCCGTCGGGCATACCCATCAGGACGGGATGTTGCAAAAGAACTACTTCGATCGCACGTCGTTGAGGTTGAACCTCGACCACAAGCTGTACAAGCGCTTCAGCATCGGGACGAACTTTGGATATTCGAACAACTACAACTTCGCGCCCAATACGGGATCGCTTCCAGGTCAGGCATTCAACACAGCAGGTCTGGGCCGGTTGCCATTGGTGCTGCCGCCAAACGTAAGCCCGTACAATGCTGATGGTAGCTATCATACCGCCGGCGCTGGCCTTGGTGCAGGGGCAAACCTCAACCCCGCGACAGGTGGAGCGTTGGCTCCCGGCTATTACAATCCGGTACTCATCCTCGACAAGAACAGCTTTTCGTCAGAAGGTAGTCAAGTTCAGGGAAGCCTGTATGCCGCCTGGGAAATCATCGATGGGCTGGTCGCTCGCACGATGTATGGCATTGACCGTATCTCATTTGAGGACTTGTCGTTCTCGACTGGTCTTGGTGGTGATGGATACTCAGCGGGCGGATCGGCAACGAACACGTACCGTCTCAACAGCCGTTGGAATTGGCAGAACACCATTCAATACGACAAACAGTTGAAGGAAGCTCACAACCTGTCCATCCTGGTTGGCGGCGAACAACAACATACTGAAGTCACCCGTTGGGGAGCAAACCGGTCGACGGTCACGGATATCTTCTTTGAAACATATCAGGGAAGCTTCACCAACATAGCCGCAAGCGGCAACGCGCAGACTGAGAACTACCTGCTCTCATATTTCAGCCGCGTGAACTATGACTTTAACAAAAAATATTTTGTATCCCTGAATTTCCGGAGGGACGGCTATTCAGCATGGGCTCAGAAGTATGGTAACTTTTACGGCGCATCAGCCGGTTACACCATATCAGAGGAGGCATTCTGGCGGAACGTCTCATTCCTCAACAACATTAACTTCTTCAAGTTGAAAGGTAGCTATGGTGAGGTAGGTAACAGCAATGGTATCTCCGACTTCGCCTCCCTGCAAACGTACTCTTCCGGCCTCTACGGATCAGTCGGTACCCTTGGATTCAATCAGGCTGGTAACACCGCCCTCACCTGGGAGACCAGCAAGAAGACCGATGTTGGATTTGCTTTTGGAATTCTCAATGACCGGATCCAGGGAGAATTTTCCTACTATAAAAACCTTATCGACGGGTTGATTCTCGCCGTTCCGCAGGCTCCTTCAAAAGGAATTCCGGGTAATTCGATCGATACCAACGTAGGTTCGATGCAAAACACAGGGATCGAACTCAGTGTGAAGGCCAATGCGGTCAATAGCGGCAACTTCTCCTGGACGATCGATGCCAACCTCACCACCTTGAACAATGAGGTGCTGAAACTGGCCACCGAGGGTCAGCAGATCACGACTGCAACCGGTGGCCTTGAGATCACCAATGTTACTCAGGTTGGAATGTCGGTCGGAAGCATATTTGCTGTGCCTTCGCTTGGGGTTAACCCCGAAAATGGACGCCGGCTTGTTCGCAAAGCCGATGGCACCGTAGTTCAGTATGACCACCTGGGGACCGGTTGGACTGACCTGGATGGAAACCCGGTTACGGCGCCCAGTCAGTTGGAAGACGGTATTGCATACGGTCCGACGCTTCCGAAGTACTTCGGAGGTCTCAACAACAATCTTCGTTACAAGAATTTTGACCTCAACATCTTCTTCCAATATTCCGGTGGCAATTACATCTACAACGGAACCAAGGCTGGATTGCGCGACGCGCGATTCTGGAACAGCCATACCGATGTCCTGAACCGTTGGACACCGGAAAACCGGACGGGAACAATTCCCCGGGTCGTCTATGGAGATAACGTGTCAAACGGCTCCGCCCTGCAAATCAGCGAAAACGTAGAGAAGGGTGACTTCATCAGGCTGAGGAATGTAAGCCTGGGTTACAGCTTGCCGCGGGCTATCGTTGATCGGCTGAAAATGACCAACCTGCGCATTTACGGGCAGATCCAGAATGCTTTTGTTATCACTGATTACACGGGTATTGACCCCGAAATCGAGACAAACGGTAACAGCAACACAGCACCCGGAGTTGATCGCAATTCAGTTGGTCAGGCAAGAACGTTTACACTTGGCCTTAATCTCGGATTCTAATTTGAAACGACCATGAAAAAGATAATTATAAGACACACATCCGTTTTATCGGTTCTCATCGTATTGGGGGGCTTGTTTTCGTGTCAGACTGAATTGCTTGACCCGGTACCCAAAACTTTGTTTTCCGATAAAGTTGTATTCGACACCCCGGAGCGTATCGCTTTACAGGTGAACACATTGTATGATTTCATCAAGAGCGGTCAACTCCTTGGTGGCCGATACCAGGTATACGGTGATATTCGCGCCAATGATTTCATAAACACCACCAGCAACGGTGTAACGGGATACCTGGTCTGGAATCACACGTTGACAGAAACGTCACAGAACGACGTGAACAATGTGTGGGTTGCCGCTTATGCCGCGATCAACCAGGCCAATGTTTTTCTCGAAGGGTTGGATGCGAACACCGGGAAGTTTGTTGCTCCCACTTTCCCGGACGACTATGCGACGACCACCGTTAACCAGTATCGTGGCGAGGCGCGTTTTGTGAGGGCTCTTGCTTACTATTGCTTGCTGCAATTGTACGCTCGCCCCTATGTGGACGGAAACGGTTCACGCCCAGGCCTGCCGTTGCGGCTTTTGGCAGAAAAAAGTTCTGAACATAACGACCTTGCCCGCAGCAGCGTGGGCGAAGTCTATGCCCAGATCATTAGCGACCTGAATTTTGCTGAACAAAACCTGCCGCTCAGTTATGGAACCGCAACATTAAACGTAACCCGTGCGCATCGCAATTCTGCGATTGCACTCAAGACCAGGGTGTACCTGTCAATGGGACCTGATGGTTATCCGAACGTTATCATCGAGGCAAACAAGATTGTGCCGGCAACCGGTCCTTTCATGGCGAGCTCCGGTGTACAACACCGTCTTGAAGCAAACATTGCCAACGTTTTTGCAAGCCCTCAGGAGACGCTCGAGACCATCCTCGCGTTCCCCTTCTCAGCTCAGGATGCACCGGGTACGCAAAATCAGCTTGGCTATTACTATCAACCTACGACGCAGGGCGGTAACGGCGAATATTCGCTTAACCCTGCAGGGATTATCGCTGACATGACCGCGTGGCCGGCATCCGATGCGCGCCGCGGCCTGACTACAGTAGCTGGTGGCTCATCGTACGTCATGAAGTATACCGGCGACTCCCCGTATTTGGACAAGGCACCGGTTATTCGCTATGCAGAAGTGTTGCTGAACCTTTCGGAAGCGCTTGCGCGCACCACTGCAGGTGTCGACGCCCGCGCGCTGGCATTACTGAATGCTGTAAGACAGCGCTCTGACAATTCGGTAACTTTGTCGCCGGCGACTAATGGCGCCCTGATCGACCTGATCATGGCCGAACGCCGCATTGAGTTTCTGGGCGAAGGCATCAGGAATATCGACATCATGAGACTCAATGCACCCATCCCTGGCAAAGGTGCCGTGCCGGCAATCAATCCGTCGGATGATGAGTATGTATGGCCGATACCGGCAAGTGAACTTGCCGCAAACAGCCTGATGACCCGGAACAATTAGTAGTAATTCTCACCTTAGGTTGGAGAGGCTGCATCACCAATGCAGCCTCTTTTTTTGTGCCCGTCTCCTAAAGACTCTGCCTATCCACGATTTTGATTCCAGAATCGATTACCCATCTTTGCGGCATGCATTTGAAGAATGACTTGATCTTGAGGGCCGCGAAAGGAGAGAAAACTCAACGCACGCCGGTATGGCTTATGCGTCAGGCCGGAAGAATCCTCCCTGAATACCGCAAGGTGAGAGAATCGGCTGGGGACTTCAAAACCCTTGTCAAGACTCCGGAACTGGCAGCTGAAGTAACACTGCAGCCGGTCGAAATCCTGAACGTTGACGCCGCTATCATTTTTTCCGACATCCTCGTGGTTCCTGAAGCGATGGGCCTGAACTACGAAATGGAGGAACGCAAGGGCCCGGTGTTTCCTGAGCGCATATCCCGCGAAAGCGACATTAACCGACTTCATGTCGCTGAGGGCGCTGAGTTGTCGTACGTCACCGAAGCTATACGGATTGCAAGAAAGGAATTGACCGGAAGAGTTCCCCTGATCGGATTCGCAGGCGCGCCCTGGACCATATTTTCGTATATGATCGAAGGGAAGGGGAGCAAGACATTCAGTCAAGCCAGGCGAATCCTTTATACCGAATCGCAACTCGCCCATAAACTGTTGAACATGATCACGCGCTCGACGATTAACTACCTGCATGCTCAGGTGGCGGCGGGTGCCGACCTGATTCAACTATTCGACTCCTGGGGAGGCGTTCTCGGCCCACAGCAATACGACGAGTTTTCGCTGTCGTACATATCGCAGATTTGCGACGCAATACGATCTGTCCCAATCATCGTCTTTGCAAAAGGGGCGCATTTTGCACGGCAACAAATGAACGCACTCAACTGCGATGTCATTGGCCTCGACTGGAACATGGACATCCGCGAATCGAGACGATTGTTACCCTCAAAGGTGCTGCAAGGCAATCTCGATCCGTGCGCGTTGTATAGCTCGATGGATACGGTCCGGCAAAAAACAACCGAAATGCTGAAGGCCTTTGGAGGCACTCGTCACATTGCAAACCTTGGCCATGGTCTCTATCCGGACACGGAAGTCGATAAGGTGAAATGCTTTATCGAAACCGTCCAGGCGTTCGACCACGGAGAGTGAGGTGTAAGCTATTCGCTTCGGAGTGATGAAATAGGGTTCGCCATCGCCGCCTTGACGGCCTGAAAACTGACCGTCACCCAGGCAATGATTATTGTTATTATTCCCGATAGGAAAAAGATGCCGATGCCCAGGTCGATTCGGTAGGCAAATCCCTGCAGCCAGTTGCTCATGATGTACCAGGCCAAAGGAACGGCCAGCACAAAGGCGATCAGTACCAGTTTCGTGAAATCCCTGGAAAGCAGCAAAACCACACCTGGTACCGAAGCACCCAAAACTTTTCGCACGCCGATCTCTTTGGTCCGCTGCAAAGCGGTATACGCTGTCAATCCAAATAGACCTACACACGCGATGATGATGGCGAGACCGGAAAAGACCGCGAAGGTTGCTCCAGCTGTTTTTTCAGATTCATATTGCGCGGCGAGATTCTGGTCGAGGAATTGATACTTAAAAGGTTGGTCGGGTACAAATGTCTTCCATTTTTCCTCGACTGATGCCACCACATTGCTCAGATCGCTGGCATTGATGCGCGCATACGCGTACACACCGCCGCCGCCGAATGTTTCTATACTGGGTATCGCCAATGGAGTAATCGGATCGCGCAAGGTCTGAAAATTGAAATCGCGAATAACACCAATGATCGTGAGTTGAACGTTCACAGTGCCGTTGGCGGCGCGCTGTACCTGGTAAATTTTCTTTCCCACAGGGTTACTGAGCCCGAGCGCCTTGACAGCCGCCTCGTTCAGCATAATCGAAAGCGAATCATTCGTTTCACGGGAATATCCATGACCTTCGACAAACTCGAAACCCACCGTCGCCGCGAGTTCATCGCCGATGACCATTGATTTCACGGTCAGCACCTCCGTATTTCCCTCGGGCAGATAAAAGGCACCGAAGAAATCGCGTTGTCGACCAAGCAACGCGAAAGATTTGGCCGCGTTGTCCACGCCCGGTAGTTCACGAACCTCGTCCATGAACGTTTCCATTCGTTCTCCCAGGGTGAACAGCCTTTCGACAATGAGGATCTGATCCTTGTTATAGCCGAGCGATTTGCTCTGCATGAATTGCATTTGTTTCGAGACGACCAGCGTGCCGGTAATCAGCAGAATGGATACAAAGAACTGAAAAACAACAAGGGTATTGCGAAAGCCGACACCTTTCCTGTTTCCACTGAAACTGCCCTTGAGGACCATCGCAGGATTGAATGAAGACAGCGCAAAAGCGGGATAGCTTCCGGCCAGCACGCCAACCACGAGTGAAAGCGCGATAAGTTCTATGATAATCATTGGACTGAAAGACAATGAGAATTGCCGGTCCACCAGCTCGTTAAAATACGGAAGAATCAAAGACACGATCAGTACGGCGGTGAGTGTCGACAAACAGGAAAGGATGATGGATTCGGTCAGAAACTGGTAGACCAATTGCGTTTTCATCGACCCGAGTGTTTTCCTTACACCGACTTCTCTCGATCGCTCAGCGGATCGGGCCGTGGCAAGATTCATGAAATTGATGCAGGCGATCACGATGATCAGGATCGCGATTCCCGATAGGAAATAGACATATTGAATGTTTCCGCCGGGAGTTATTTTGGCTTCGATGTTGGTGGGATCCAGGTGAATGCCGGTGAGGGGCTGAAGGAAATAACGGTAGCCGTTGCCTTCTTTCTTGTAGTCTTCCCATGATTTCCCGAGTTCCTGTTCAATCGCGGAGGCTGCATAACGATCAACCATGGCTGGAAATTTCGCTTCGAGTGCCGACGCGTCCGCACCAGGTTGCAATAATACGTAGACATGTGAGTCAAAACCCGTGAAGTTGGGATCTCGGCCGAACGTATTGCGTTCGGCACGTATGAGCACGTTGAACCGGAAATGAGAATTCTGCGGAATGTTTTCGCAGACGCCGCTGACCTTGAAATCCTGGCCAAAAAAGTGAAGCACCTTGCCGATTGGTTCGTCGTTGCCAAAGTATCGCTGAGCTGTTTCCTGAGTAACGACAAGCTCGCTGCGGTTTGTAAATACTTTGTCCGGGTCGCCCTGAATGATTTTGAAACTGAAAATGTTGAAAAAGTTCGAGTCGGCGGCCATGATAAAGTCTTCCTCGAACACGCGCTCTTCACTTTCGGTGGGGTGATAAATAACGGGAACATCGTTAAACGGTCCTCCCATCTTGACGGTTGCCTCTACTTCAGGGAAATCCGTCACCATCACATCAGCAAAAGAATGGGGGATAACAGCGTAGTTGGTCGCGTGGTTGGGATACTTTCGCTCCAGCGCCATCTTATAGAGCCGGTCCTTTCGGGTGTGGAATTGATCGTAAGACAGTTCGTGTGAAACGTAGAGTACAATCAGCAGGCAACTCGCGATACCGATCGATAACCCCAACATGTTGATGATCGAATAGATCCGCTGCTTCAGCAGGGCCCGAATGGCAATCTTGATAAAGTTGGTGAGCATGTTGATTGGGATATGGCGGACACGAAATAACAAGCGCTATGCCACTACGCCATGCGGAATCCAGGTCATTTCACCAGCCTTCGTATCGAAGCTATGTCCGAAAAGCGAAATTCCTGTTCGCTTGCGGACAAGTTGCCCATCAGGATTGGAGCATTCTAAGCAGTGTGGTTAACCGGCTCTTGAGGTTCCTGCGATCGACAATGAAGTCAAGGAATCCATGCTCCAGGACAAACTCAGCGCTCTGAAAACCTTTTGGAAGGTCTTTGCCAATGGTTTCCCGTATTACGCGAGGTCCGGCAAATCCAATCAACGCTCCAGGTTCGGCAATATTGAAATCTCCGAGCATGGCGTAAGAAGCTGTTACCCCACCCGTTGTAGGATCGGTGAGCAGCGAAATGTAAGGGATTCTGGCCTGGTCCATCAACGCAATCTTGGCTGAGGTTTTTGCCATCTGCATCAATGACAGCCCGGCTTCCATCATGCGTGCTCCGCCTGAGCGGGAAATCATCAGAAAGGGCTTGTTGTTTTGAAGGCTGTGGTCGAACGCGCGCGCGATTTTTTCACCAACCACTGAACCCATCGACCCTCCGATAAAGCTGAAGTCCATACAGCCAACGGTGATGTCGATATTGTTCATCTTGCCATAAGCTGTGCGAACAGCGTCTTTGAGATCCGATTTTGCCTGTGATTCTTTGATGCGCCTGGGGTACGGCTTTGTGTCGCTGAAATTCAGCGGATCAGCAGACTCCATTTCCGGGTCAAGTTCAGTGAACTTGTTGTGGTCAAACAACACTTCGAAGTATTCAGCCGACCCGATGCGAACATGATACTCTTCTTCAGGAACGACGTACGCGTTGTTCTTGAGCTCACGGGTGTGCACGATCTTACCGCCTGGGGATTTGAACCAAAGACCATCCGGCACCTCGCGTTTCGCTTCCGTGGGGGTGAGGATGCCTTTATCGCTGCGCTTAAACCACGACATATACTACACTCTTTTGAATAGCTACCGCCAGACGCGGCACACAACACTTTTTTTAGGCAAGATCAATGGTCTTGTCGAGATAGACGTCCTGAATGGCGTTTAGAATTTCCACGCCTTCTTTCATGGGACGTTGAAATGCTTTCCTTCCGGAAATGAGGCCCATACCTCCCGCGCGCTTGTTGATGACAGCGGTCCGCACGGCATCGGCGAGATCGCTGGCGCCTTTCGATTCGCCCCCTGAGCTGATCAACCCGGCGCGGCCATTATAACAGTTAATTACCTGATATCGGCACAGATCGATCGGGTGGTCCGAGCTTAACTCGGTATAGATCCTCTCGTCGAGCTTGCCATAACTGCTTCCACCCGTGTTGAGAGCCTTATATCCTCCGTTATTTTCCGCCAGCTTTTGTTTGATGATGTCGGCCTGGATGGTAACACCAAGATGATTCGCCTGACCTGTCAGGTCGGCGGAAACGTGATAGTCGACACCGTCCTTCTTGAAGGCATTGTTCCGTATGTAGCACCACAAGATCGTTGCCATGCCCAGCTGATGTGCGCGCTCAAAGGCCTTCGACACCTCGATGATCTGACGTGTTGATTGGTCAGAACCAAAGTAGATCGTCGCGCCAACTGCCATCGCACCGAGATTCCAGGCATCATCCACCGAGCCAAACATGATCTGATCGTGCTTGTTTGGATAGGTGAGAAGTTCGTTGTGATTGATCTTGACAATGAACGGGATCTTGTGCGCGTATTTTCTCGACATCATTGCCAGCACCCCAAAGGTGGTCGCTACTCCGTTGCAACCGCCTTCGACGGCGAGCTTAACAATATTTTCAGGATCGAAATAGATCGGATTCTTCGCAAACGAGGCACCCGCACTGTGCTCAATGCCCTGGTCGATTGGCAATATCGACAGGTAGCCGGTGTTAGCGAGCCTTCCTGTGCCAAAAAGACTCTGCAGGCTGCGCAGGACCTGGGTGCTGCGATTGCTGGGGCCAAAAATCTGATCGACGAAGTCCGGACCTGGTATGTGAAGCTGATCGGTGTGGATTGTTTTGCTCTTATGTTTCAGCAGGAATTCAGCGTCCTTACCCAATAATTCCGAGATTTTCTTACCCATTGTTGCGGTTGCGTTGTCTTTAAGAGGTGACAAAGTTATCAATTATTTGACAGTATGCCAGTCGCGGCAAAAACTGCGATTTTAGGCTGATTTCAAACGTTTTAAGTCGATCGATGACCAGGCCGTAGAAATAAAAAAGCCATTCCGACAGCTCTGGAATGGCACTTGAAAATGCTCGCAATTTGGGTGATCAAACCTTTTCCTTGATCCTAGCAGATTTGCCCTGGCGACCCTTCATATAATAGAGCTTAGCCCGGCGAACTTTCCCTTCCTTGACCAGTTCGACCTTGTCAATTGCGGGTGACACAATCGGGAAAATCCGCTCCACGCCAACGCCGTTGGAAATCTTCCGCACTGTGAACGATTCGCCGTTTGTGCCTTTACCACGACGCTGGATTACCGTCCCCTGAAATTGTTGGACTCTTTCCTTGTTCCCCTCTTTTATCTTGACGTGGACATTGATGGTGTCCCCTGGCTTAAAATCAGGCATGGATTCACGGATCTTACCGTATTCCTGCTCAACAGCTTTAATCAAATCTGCCATAACGCGATGGTTTCTAAAATGGACTGCAAATATAGGAAAGTGCGTTCAGTTGAACAATTACCGGTTCGATATTACCTCTAGGTATGCCCTTCCAGCAGGTCCGGACGCCTGTTTTTTGTACGTTCCACAGCCTTTTCCATTCTCCACTGTTCAATTTTCTCTTCATGGCCCGACAAGAGGATGTCGGGAACCCTCCAACCACGGTAGTCCGCCGGCCGGGTGTAAACGGGTGGCGCCACCAATCCATTTTGAAAAGAATCGTTCAATGCTGACGTCTCGTCGGAGAGAACCCCCGGGATCAGCCGAACAACGGCATCTGCGACCACTGTCGCCGCCAACTCTCCACCCGAAAGCACATAGTCACCAATGCTGATCTCCCGGGTAATCAGATTCTCTCGGACCCGTTCGTCCACGCCCTTGTAATGGCCGCACAACAACATGATGTTCTTCATCAGGCTCAGTTGGTTGGCAAGGCTTTGCGTGAATTGCTGGCCATCGGGACTCATATAGATAATCTCGTCGTAAGTCCTTTGTTTCTTCAGAGACGTTATACAACGGTCGATTGGCTCGATCATCAATACCATTCCCGCGCCGCCTCCATAGGCATAATCATCCACTGACCGGTGCTTATCTGTAGAGTATTCACGCAAGTCGATGATGTTCACTTCTACTATTCCTTTCGCCTGCGCGCGCTTGAGTATGGAGTCGGAGAAGGGACTCTCAATCAGGCGGGGTAGACAGGTAATGATGTCGATTCGCATGCGATGTTGCATTTAGCTGCCGGTTGAGCTGGCTGATCGTCTAGAGATCAAAGAAGCCTTCAGGCAGACTTACGGTAATAGTCTTCGTCGACTTATTCACGCTTGTGATAAAGGGTCCATTCACAGGTATCAAAAGGTCTTTACCGCGATAGGGCATTGTCAGGAGTCTGTTGGCTCCCGCGTTGGTAACACCAGTCACGTGGCCGAGCGTGCCGGTCTGGAGATCGGTGACTTCAAAACCGATAATTTCGTCATCGTAAAAACTGCCCTTTCCCGATTTCGGTCGCGATTCTTTTGGAAGATAGAGTGATCCCCGCGAAAGCGTTCGCGCATCCTCGGGAGTATCAACATCTTCAAACTTGACAAACGCCCTGGTGTCTCTCACCGACGCGGATTGGACAAAATAAGGTAGCAACCGATTGGCCCGTTCGATCCACACAGTTTTGATATCGTTGAAATCCAGTGGGAAACCAGGATCGAGCACAACAGTCACTTCTCCCTTCAAGCCATGGGGTTTCAGAATGTAGCCGATCTTGTAGCACGCGCTTGTTTTCATCGAAGAAACTAAAAATGCCAATACGGCACGAGGGCGTATTGGCATTTGATAGTATACTAGTATTGCGAATTACCCCTGCTGCTCTGGCTGTTGTTCGCCTCCTTCAGCAGCCGCCTCGGCGGGCTGCGCTTCGGCAGAAGCCTCCTGGGTCTGCTCGCTCGCAACTTGTTGCTTCTTGCGAATGGCTTCCGCACGGGCTTCCCTGATCTTGGTTTCAGCTTCCTTGCGCGCTTGTGCCAGTTGTTGCTTGCTTTGGGAAAGGGTGTCTCGCTTGCTTTGGATTTTTGCCTCTTTAGCTTTCATCCATTCGGCCAATTTGCCGTCGGCCTGCTCCTGGGTCAAAGCACCTTTGACAACACCGATCTGGAGATGCTTTTTCAACATGATTCCACGGTAGGAGAGCATCGCCTTGACGGTGTCTGAAGGTTGTGCACCCTGCATGAGCCAGTGGAATGCCCGATCGTCCTTGAGTTGAATAGTTGCTGGGTTGGTGAGTGGGTTATAGGTCCCAATCTTTTCAATAAAGCGGCCATCACGTGGCGCTCTGGCGTCAGCTACGACTACATCGTACATCGCCAGTTTTTTGCGACCCCTGCGGGCCAGTCTGATTTTTACCATTTGGTTTTGTTTTGGATCTCGTCCGTTAAATAAGGCTGCAAATTTAACGGTAAATTCTGGTTTGCCAATCGGTGCCTGACAAATTCATAGATCCGGCTATGGGTCGCGGAAAAGCGGCCAAATACCGCTGTTTTAAGGAATAATTTAATATTCGCTTAACCGATTAAACGATTTTATAAAGTAGTCGTGGTTTTCTACATTTGTCAGCTTCACGTTACAGCCATGGACAAGTACTCCTATATCAGCAATGCCGACGTCGGCTATGTTGACCAACTTTATCAGAGCTTCAAGAAGGACCCGGCATCGGTCGATGCAAGTTGGCAAAAGTTCTTCGAAGGATATGATTTTTCTGTGCAGCGATTTGGCGAGAACGGAGTTGGTACCGATGATTCGCTTTCCATTAAAGAAACCCAGGTCCGGAATCTCATCTTCGTTTACCGATCATTCGGTCACCTTGCTTCGCGAACGAATCCCGTAAGACCGCGGAGAAATCATAACGTTCAATTTGACCATAAGAGCGTTGGCCTCACCGATGCCGACCTCGACACGGAGTTTGACGTGGCCGCCGAAATTGGAATGCCGCGGTCAACGCTGAGAAAGATTATCGAAAAGCTTCAGAATCTGTTCCTTGGACCAATCGGCTTTGAATACAACTTCATTCGGAATGACGAGATCCGGCAATGGTTCATCCAAAAGGTTGAAAGGGAATATTACAATTACGATCCCGACAAGGAGGAGAAAAAAAGAGTGCTCTCCAAACTGAATGAAGCGGTCGTCTTCGAAAATTTCCTTCACACGAAGTTTCTGGGGCAAAAAAGGTTTTCATTAGAGGGTGGCGAAAACACTATCCCTGCCCTACAAACGATTATCAACAAGGCCGCTGAACTTGACGTCAAGGAAGTCGTGATCGGCATGGCTCACCGGGGCCGGCTGAATGTATTGTCGAATATCCTTGGTAAGACGTACGAACAGATCTTTACCGAATTCGAGGGCAACGTCAGCCCCGACCTGACGATGGGCGACGGAGACGTAAAGTATCACCTGGGTTATGCCAGTCACCTGACTACACCCTCAGGAAAGAAGATCTATGTCAAGCTCACACCAAACCCCTCGCACCTGGAAGCAGTCGACCCGCTGGTGATCGGCTACACGCGCGGACAGATTGACGATGAATACAAGGGTGAGTTGAACAAGGCGATGGCTATCCTGATCCATGGCGATGCCGCCGTGGCGGGACAAGGTGTCGTGTATGAAGTTATCCAGATGTCGGGTTTGCCCGGCTATACCACCGGCGGTACGATCCACTTCGTCATCAACAATCAGGTTGGTTTCACCACCGATTTTGACGATGCCCGGACGAGCATCTATTGCACCGACATCGCGAAGATCGTCGACGCGCCGGTTCTCCATGTCAATGGCGACGATGCCGAAGCGGTCCACCTGTGCTCAACGCTGGCCGTTGAGTACCGGCAGCGGTTCGGTAAGGATATTTTTATCGACCTTCTTTGTTATCGCCGCCATGGACACAATGAGAGCGACGAGCCAAAGTTCACACAACCGAAACTCTACAATATCATTGCGAAACACCCGAACCCGCGTGAGATCTACCTGAAGAAACTGATCGAGAAAGGTGATTTCGACGGCGGACTGGCCGATGAAATGGACAAAAAGTTTCGCAGTCAACTTCAGGAACGGCTCAACGAGGTGAAGCAAAAGCCCCTGCCCTACAAGGCGCAGAAAGTGGAAGCTGAATGGGAGAAAATGAGGCCAGCTACCAAGGAAGACTTCGAGCGATCACCCAAAACCGGCATCAAGCCGGCACTACTCGAAAAAGTGGGTAAAGCTCTTATTACTATCCCCAACGGATTTAAGCCCATCAAGCAGATCGAGAAACTCCTGAAAGACCGGAACACCGCCTTCTTCGAGGACAAAATTCTCGGTTGGGCGGAAGCTGAACTGCTGGCGTACGGTTCACTATTGGCCGAAGGCACTCCCGTCCGCATGTCGGGGCAGGACGTGAAGCGAGGTACGTTCTCGCATCGCCACGCCTACTTTTTCGACGCGAACACGAATGAGCCGTATTGCGGCCTGGACAATATTGAAAAGGGCCAGCAAAAGTTTCACATCTATAATTCCCTGCTGTCGGAATTTGGCGTTCTCGGATTTGAGTACGGTTACGCGATGTCGTCGCCGAACGCGCTGGTGATCTGGGAAGCTCAGTTCGGTGATTTCGCCAATGGTGCACAGGTCATGATCGACCAATTCATCACGAGCGCGGAATCAAAGTGGCAACGAATGAATGGACTGGTGATGCTGCTGCCGCATGGATATGAAGGCCAGGGCCCGGAACACTCGAGTTGTCGACCGGAGCGATTCCTGCAGCTTGCTGCGGAGAACAACATTATCGTCGCAAATCCGACCACACCTGCGAACTTCTTCCACTTGTTGCGCCGACAGGTGACATGGCCTTTCCGAAAACCGTGCGTGGTCTTTTCGCCCAAGTCACTGTTGCGTCACCCGGCAGTAGTTTCGCCAGTCAAGGAATTTACCGATGGCGCTTTTGCCGAGGTGATTGACGATCCTAATGTCCAGGCAAAGGATGTGCAACGTGTAGCGCTTTGCAGTGGCAAAGTTTATTACGACTTGCTTGAGGCTCAGCAGAAGCGGAAGATTAAAGACACTGCCATCGTCAGGATGGAGCAACTGCATCCATTCCCTGAGAAGCAGATAAACGCAGTGCTGAAGAAATACAAGAATGCAACCAAGCTTGTGTGGACGCAGGAAGAACCGTCCAACATGGGATATCTGTCCTACATGTTGCGCAAAATGGCGAAGCACAACCTTGAGTTTATATCGAGAAAATCGAGCGCGTCTCCTGCCACCGGCTATTCAAAGGTCCACAAAGCGGAGCAGGAAAAAATTGTGAACAGGACATTTGAAATTTGACAGGCGGAGATTATTGAATAATTCGCTTCACTTAAAATAATAGTCATGGGTATTCAGATCAAAGTCCCAACTGTTGGAGAATCCATTTCAGAAGTTACCATTGCCAACTGGCTGAAAAACGACGGCGACACCGTCCAAATGGATGAGGTGATTGCCGAGCTTGAATCCGACAAAGCAACATTTGAATTGACCGCCGAGAGCGCGGGCGTGCTCAAGATAAAGAAGCAGAAAGGCGAAACCGTGCCCATTGGAGAAATGATTGCCGAAATTGAACCCAATGGCAAGGCGACGCCGGCGGCCGCAGCTCCGTCAGCACCCGAGCCGAAGTCAGCGCCAGCCGCCTCCGCCCAGCCGAAAGCTACGGGAGCGGTGAAAGAGATGAAGGTACCGACGGTGGGCGAATCCATTACCGAGGTGACCATTTCAACCTGGCTCAAGAAAGATGGTGATTTCGTTCAACTGGATGAGATCATTGCCGAAGTCGAGTCGGACAAAGCGACCTTCGAATTGCCGGCAGAAGCGACCGGCATCCTCCGAATCGTCGCGCAGGAAAAGACGTCCCTTCCCATTGGCGGCTTGATCTGCAAGATTGAAGTCATGGAAGGGGGTGCGCCGGCAAAGGCGGCACCTGACGCAGCCCCCGCCGCTGCCCCGGCGGGCGGCCAAACATCTTACGCCGCGGGCCATCCGTCTCCGGCAGCTGCCAAGATCCTCGACGAAAAAGGTGTCCCTCCTTCTCAAGTGCAAGGTACAGGAGTAGGAGGCCGTATTACAAAAGACGATGCTCAAAAAGCGGCGCCCGCAAAGGCGGAAGCAAAGACAACTCCGACAGGCCCTCCGGTGATATCGGCAGGCGCAGATCGCGGTGAGCGACGTGAGAAATTGACATCTTTAAGAAAGACTATCGCGCGCCGGCTGGTGTCGGTGAAGAACGAAACTGCCATGTTGACGACCTTCAATGAAGTTGACATGAAGCCTGTGATGGACTTGCGTTCCCGATACAAGGATCAGTTCAAAGAGAAATTCGGCGTCGGCCTCGGATTCATGTCCTTCTTCACAAGGGCAGTGTGTGCGGCCTTGCGCGATTTCCCCGCGGTCAACGCCTCGCTTGACAAGGATGAGATCATTTACCACGATTATTGTGATATCTCCATTGCGGTTTCAACGCCTCGCGGTCTTGTGGTGCCGGTGATACGGAACGCCGATAAGCTGACCTTTGCTCAAATCGAAAGTGAGGTAGTCCGGCTGGCGACAAGGGGTCGCGATGGGAAGCTCTCCATCGAGGAAATGACTGGCGGAACTTTCTCGATCACCAACGGAGGTGTTTTTGGTTCAATGCTGTCGACTCCAATTATCAATCCGCCTCAATCAGCTATCCTGGGAATGCACAATATTGTGGAACGGCCAGTGGTAAAAAATAAGGAAATTGTTGTCAGACCGGTCATGTTTTTGGCCCTCTCATACGACCATAGGATCATCGATGGACGTGAGTCCGTGAGCTTCCTGGTAAGAGTAAAAGAAATGCTGGAAGATCCAGGTCGCCTGATTATCGGTGTCTGATCAACGATCTTTTTTAGACTCTAATAACCCCACGATATGCAATACAACGTTGTAGTAATTGGGTCGGGACCCGGCGGATATGTCGCCGCCATACGCTGTGCTCAGTTGGGATTTAAGACAGCCATCATTGAAAAATATGATACGCTGGGAGGGACGTGTCTGAACGTCGGATGTATACCCTCAAAAGCGATGCTCGATTCATCCGAGCATTTCATCAACGCCAAAGAACACTTCAAGGAGCACGGCATTGACATTCCTACCCCGAAGGCCAACCTGGGTCAAATGGTGAAACGCAAAGCAGATGTGGTGAAATCAAATGTCGACGGCATCGCTTTCCTGATGAAAAAAAACAAGATCGACGTCCACAAGGGAGTGGGTTCTTTTGTCGACAAGAACACCATCCGCGTTTCGCCGAAAGAAGGAAAGGGAACAGTCCTGACAACAGAGAAGGTGATCATAGCCACCGGCTCGAAGCCCACACCGCTTCCCTTTGCTCCATTCGATAAGAAGCGGATTATTTCCAGCACGGAAGCACTTGAGCTTAAAGAAATACCCAAGCACCTGATTATCATCGGGGGCGGCGTGATCGGGATGGAATTGGGCAGCGTGTATGCGCGTATCGGGTCAAAGGTTACCGTTGTCGAATTCCTCGACAGCCTGATACCGACCATGGACGGCACGATGGGCAAGGAATTACTCAAGGTTGCCAAGAAACTCGGCATGGAATGCCACCTCGGTCATAAGGTAACGGCGTTGGAGAATAAAGGAAAAGAAGTGCTATTGAAGGCCGAGGCGAAAGACGGCAAGACGATCGAACTCACCGGCGACTATTGCCTCGTGAGCATCGGACGCCGCCCTTACACAGACGGCCTCAGCCTCGAGAAAGTTGGAATTGAGACGGTCAAAGGACAAATCCCGGTTGATGATCACCTTAGAACCAAGGTTGATAATATCTATGCAATCGGCGATGTGGTGAGAGGGGCTATGCTGGCACACAAGGCGGAGGAAGAAGGCGTGATGGTCGCGGAACAGATGGCGGGTCAAAAACCCCATATCAACTACCTGCTCATTCCCGGAGTCGTGTACACGTGGCCTGAAGTAGCTAGCGTTGGATACACCGAAGAACAGCTCAAAGGCCAGGGTCGTGCCTACAAGACTGGGAGCTTCCCGTATAAGGCCCTTGGCAGAGCCCGCGCAAGTATGGATACGGATGGCTTGGTGAAAGTTCTTGCCGACAAACAGACCGACGAAATTCTCGGTGTCCATATTATTGGTGCTCGTGCAGCTGACATGATTGCAGCTGCTGTCACCGCTATGGAGTTCCGGGCGTCAGCCGAAGACGTTGCCCGCATGTCCCACGCGCATCCTACGTATATGGAGGCAATGAAAGAGGCTTGTCTGGCGGCGACGGCAAACAGGCCCCTGCACCTTTAGTAGTTGACAGACGAATTCCTATGCAGGTAGCGAAGTCAGTTTTCGTACCCTGTATTGCGTATAAGCCCGAACCGCAGCACCCATCACCAGGGGGACCAATGCATAATGCAATTGTTGAGGAACAAACGGCCAGGCGATTAGCAAAGCAAGGTTGAAGATTGCAATCACCAGGAAATAATTCATCACCCAAGTGCGCCTACGTCCGAGGGCGAAGACAACAACAAGATGCGTTGGTAAAGCCCATAAGAGGTTCAAATTCATTGCCGCGGCTTTATGGTCCGTAGCTAACCAGAGCAGCAGCAATGCCAGGCCGACCAGCCCGACAATTGAAAACAACACGACGTCTATCAGTATCAAAAGCTTCCTTCGCCGGATGTCCCAAAAACTAATCAGCGCCAGGATCACGAAAAGAATGGAAAACAGTGCTAGCGGAGTAATTGTTGTGCCTATAGGTTCTTCCGGTTGCGACTCATAGGTGATGATCGTCTGCTTAACGAGGGGCTCAGCGATGCCATTCTTCATGATGCTTGCATGAGCAAAGCCCCTTTCAACGTACTCAGGCAAGAACATATATTCATAAGGCGTTGCCCTGCGGTCAATTGGCAATCCAAGCCCGATGTCGATGCCCAGGTCGCCCCAGGGTTGTTGCTGGAGATAGAGGTCGGTGAGTTCCCGGAAACTGTAGTCCGTCGTGATGTAGGACCCATCGAATTGGATGAGGTCGCCAAAAACTGAAAGGACGACTTCGGGAATTTTGGTTGCGCAGTTGTCGAAGAAGTAGTCGTACAAGTATTCCCGGTTTTCGGGCAGAGCGTTCCATTGTAGAAAATCAAACAGGCGTTGCTTTTGGGAAGCCGTCAGGTTCAATACCTGTTCGTGTATGTATCGGTTGTAGTAGATGTACGTGTACTCGAACCTGGGATAGTCAAACACACCGAGGAGATAGACGTTGTGTCCGCGGGCAAAATTCAAGTAGAAGTTCGGTTGATCGAAATCGAATACGCCGTAGTTGTAAGCCGCATTGATATTGTTCACCGGATCGTAAACACGAAACGCGCTGTGCCCGAAAGCTGTGTATACTTGTCCCTGCCACGGCCCCAGCGTGAGCACCGAGATTTCGGCCTCCGGCGAAAGGACGGTTGATTGGCCGAAACTGACACGCGCGGCGAGTAACAAGAAGAACGCGAATTTCCTCATGTTCGAAATATAAGCACGTTTACCAATTTGAGAGCTATCTTGCGACTATGATAGGAGGATTTGCCGATGCAATGAATATGGTTTCCAAAACCAGCTGGTCCAGATCATATAATGCGGCTAACATTCTGGCTTCCTACTACTATTCCCGCGCCCGCGGCGCTGTGACTTTAAGGGGCATGCCGATCAGTGTGGCTGTGGAGCCAACAACGTCCTGTAATCTCCGCTGCCCGGAATGCCCGAGTGGACTTCGATCATTTACGCGCCCGACAGGCATGCTGGACGACAGCTTGTTCAAAAGCGTAATTGATCAGCTCTTCCCGACATTGAGCTATCTCACATTTTATTTTCAGGGGGAACCTTACTTGCACCTGGGCTTCCTCGACATGGTCCGGTATGCGACGCTGCGCGGGATTTACACAGCCACGTCAACGAATGCCCATTTCATCAATGACCAGGTTGCCGAACGAACCGTAAGATCCGGGTTGGACCGACTCATTATCTCCATTGATGGTACGACTCAGGAAACATACAGCTCGTACCGAATTGGAGGCTCACTGGAGAAAGTAATTGAGGCGGCGGAGCGCATTGTTTCCTGGAAGCATAAGTTGCGCAGCCGCAAGCCACATACCGTTTTCCAATTTCTGGTTGTCGCTCCCAATGAACACCAGGTTGACGACTTGTATACGCTATCGCGCAAGGTAAAAGTCGACCAGGTGGTATTGAAGACGGCGCAGATATATGATTATCAAAAAGGGTCTTCCTTAATCCCCAGCCAGGAAAAATATTCGCGTTACCGGAGAAATTCCGACGGCAGTTATACCATTAAAAACAGGCTGCTCAATCACTGCTGGAAGATGTGGCACAGCTGTGTCGTTACCTGGGACGGCAAGATAGTGCCTTGTTGTTTCGACAAGGATGCTCAACACGTGCTGGGAGATCTCAATCGCGAGACGTTCCGTGAAATCTGGTTCGGGGATCGTTACCACCGTTTCCGTCAGTCGTTGTTAAATTCCAGGCACGAAATCGATATTTGTACAAATTGCACGGAAGGAACGCGCGTATGGGCGTGACGGTCATTCGTAAATCACGCGCTTGAGGGATCAGCCAGCCTTTTGCTTCAACTGCTTTTGCATTTTCTTGAAATCGGCCACTGCGCATTTGCCACAACCGCTCGTGCAATCGCTTTCCGTGAAGGCGCGATACAGCATCCGGCCCAGGTAGACCATCGCAAGAATAAAGATCAGTATGACGACAACCTGCTGAAACATGGTTTTCAAAAGTAAGAATTCACCTTGATAAACGTTCGGAATGCCGGAATAATTCTGTCCGGAGGGTTCGTTTTTGAACACTCTTTTCCACCTAAAGACGTTCGGAATGGCTCCTGACGTCATTTTTCAATGTTTTACTGAAATGGCACTTCAATTGGAATAGGACGAACCGCTTATGATCAAAAATTATCTTGTCATTTCATGGCGTAACCTGCTCCGGCAGCGGGGGAGCAGCATCATTAACTTTTTTGGGCTGACATTGGGTATCACCTGCGCTCTCGTTCTGTTCCTGCTCGTGGTGCATTTGTCCAGCTTCGACAATTTCCACAAGAATCGCGACAGGATCTATCGTGTGGTGAGCCATTCAATGGGCAACCACGGGCTTCAATACCAGCCCGGTGTGCCAACCGTGCTACCCGATGTATTCAGGGGCGACTTCCCAGAAGCAGAGGAGGTGGTTTTCATGTCCTACAGGGCAGATGCAGTTATCGGAATTCCCCAAACAAATGGTCCCGCTGCGAAATATCGCGAGGAGAACGGTGTTGTTTTTACCGAACCCTCCTTTTTCCGCATTTTCGACCGCGCGATGATTAAGGGCGATCCGGTCCAGGGGCTAGACGAACCCGGTGAGGCGATCATTTCGTCAAAGCTTGCAAAAAAATATTTTGGTACGGAGGATGTGAGAGGTGAAGTCATCTCCTTTGACAAGACTGACTACAAGATCACCGGCGTAATGGAGCCTGCCCCCGGTAACACGGACTTTCCTTTTGAGCTGTTGTTATCTTACGCGACAATCCGGAACGAATCGTTGGAGAACGGCTGGCACAGTATCTGGAGCGACGAACAATGCTACTTCTTGCTGCGATCCGGCGAAGATATCCGCAACGTGGAAGCGCGCATGGCGGCATTCACCAGGAAACATCTAGGCGAAGACGATACGTATAGGACTGAATTTGCCGTTCAACCGCTCGCAACTCTTCATTTCGACGGGCGGTACAGCACTTACTCGTACAACACGGTTGCCAAGGAGATGCTGGTTGCTCTGGGTGTGATTGGCTTGATTCTGATCATTACAGCCTGTGTAAACTTCATCAATCTGGCTACCGCAGAAGCCATTAAGAGATCGAAAGAGGTTGGTGTGCGAAAATCACTCGGAAGCACGCGCCTTCAGCTTATCACGCAATTCCTGGGTGAGACCTCGATGGTTACAGTTGCTTCTGTGATTTCATCACTGGCCTGCACCCAGTTTGCCTTGAGCTTCTTAAATCCATTCCTGGAAATAGAATTGTCGTTGGATCTGGCACATAATGCAGCTCTTTGGATGTTCCTGGGCCTATTAACGGTTGCAGTTGCGCTATTATCGGGCTTGTACCCTGCCTTTGTTATTTCCGGATTTAAGCCTGCTCTCGTATTGAAAAACAAAATGGGCAACAAAGCGTCTTCTGGGTTTTTGCTTCGTCGTGCGCTGGTCGTATTGCAGTTCTTTATTTCTCAGGTGCTGATCATTGTCACCCTTGTGATCGTAATGCAAATGGACTACTGGGATAACAAGGACCTGGGTTTTAAGAAGGATGCCGTTGTGCTTGTTCAGATACCTGAGCAGGGAAGTCCGCAGGCAACCGCGAAGATGCGGACCCTGCGGGATGAGGTGCTGCGTATCACAGGCGTCCAGGGCGCGAGTTTGTCAAATTCGGCGCCGTCCAGTTCTAATGTGTCCGGTACAAATTTCAATGTTGAAGGGATCACCGATGAATATAGAACACAGGTCAAACAGGTTGATGGCAATTATGTAGACATGTACGGCCTGACCATTCTGGCCGGAAAAAATATTTCTGACTACGACACGGTAACGGGATACCTCGTCAACGAGAAGTTGCTGGAGGTGACGGGTTTCACTAACCCTTCAGAGGCCTTGGGTAAAACCATCAATGTGTGGGGAAAGAGTCAACCCGTAGTGGGTGTAGTCAAAGATTTTAACACGGTATCCCTGCGAAGACCCATCGAGGCAACTGTTTTATTCAACAATTGCGACGGGTATCGGACCTTGGGGATCAAAATCGACCTCCGAAGAACGCCGGACATCATGGCTAAGGTGAAGGAGCATTGGGAAGTCGCCTACCCCGATCACATCTTCGACTACAACTTTTTGGATGAGAGTATTCGGAAATTTTATTCCAGCCAACACAAGATGTCCATTCTCCTGGTGACCTTTACTTCGGTGGCTGTCTTCATAGGATGTCTTGGACTCTTTGGTCTGGCAACATTCATGGTCAATCAAAAGACCAGGGAAATTGGCATTCGCAAGGTAATGGGGGCATCGGTCGAAAGTATCGTCCTCATTTTTTCGCGGGAGTACCTTCGGTTGATTGTTATTGGTTTCGCGCTCGCTGCCCCTTTAGCCTGGCTGGCCACTGATGCTTTCCTCAGCGAATTCACCTATAAGATCAGCCCCGGGCCCGGTATTTTCTTTGCAGGATTACTGGTAAGCCTCCTGATTGCCACGGTTACGGTAGGATATCGTTCACTCCGCGCGGCTACGGCCGATCCAGCCAAGTCTTTGCGCTATGAATAAGAAGGGGCTTAAGAAAGATCAATATCCCCACTGGGGTTTGATAACTTGAAGCATTTCCTCATGCATAGTCTTGTTTGAGGCGCAGAGTTCGCCCCCAAAGAGGTAATTGTTTCCACCGTTAAAATCTGTCACCTTTCCTCCAGCGCGTTCAACAATGAATGCGCCGGCAGCGACATCCCACGGGTTGAGGTTATATTCAAAAAATCCCTCCAGTCGTCCGCAAGCAACGAAGGTCAGGTCGATAGCAGCGCTTCCCAGCCTGCGGATACCATGCGAAATGGCGAGAAAATCCTTGATGATGTCAAGGTACACGTCGCTTTTGTCAAGATGATAATATGGAAAACCTGTGGCGAGCAGTCCGTCGCGGAGATGTTCAATAGAGGAGACCCGGATCTGTTGTTCATTGCAATACGCCTTGCCCCCATCGATGGCATGGAAACATTCGTCCGTTGAAACATGATAAACAACACCCAGTATCGGTGTGTTATTCCGTGCGAGCCCGATGCTGATCGCATAGAGCGGCAACCCATGCAGGAAATTGGTAGTGCCATCAAGAGGATCTATGATCCAGTGGTACTCGAGCTTATTGGAAGACTCAATTGTGCCCTCTTCCGTGATAAAACCGGCGGGGGGAAAAATCTTCTGAAGGCTGCTGACCAGCTGCCGTTCCGCCTGCTTGTCGACATAGGAGACCAGGTTGTTAAATCCGCTGCCCTTGAACTCGATCCTGGAGCGGTCAAAAGAACCTCCTTCCGTGCGAATGAACTGGCCGACAGTTCTACATGTTTCGATAACCGCTTTTTCTATTTTTTGGAGGTCCATCATTTGATTTTAGATTGGCTGTGGTGTATTCTCCCAACGGTGGTAATCCCGAATTAGTTTCTCGATCGTCCCTGAAGCACGATTACAATCTCGCCCTTTATCTCTTTATGGCTGAAGTGGGTCAGAAGTTCCGACAGTGTACCGTTGACGGTCTCTTCAAATATCTTGGTCAGCTCGCGGGAAACCGAAGCGCGACGGTCACCGCCAAACACGGGTATCATTTGTTCCAATGTTTTACAAAGGCGGTAAGGCGACTCGTAGAAGATCATGGTTCGCTCTTCATCTGAAAGTTTTTTTAGTAATGCCTGCCTACCCTTCTTTTGGGGGAGGAACCCTTCGAATGCAAATCGGTCGGATGGGAGTCCGGACTTAACGAGCGCGGGTACGAATGCCGTCGGCCCGGGAAGGCATTCAAGTTGAATTTGCTCTTCGACGCAGGCTCTCACCAGGAGAAACCCTGGGTCTGAGATTCCGGGTGTCCCCGCGTCGGTGATCAGAGCCATGACTTCGCCCCGCTTGAGCCGGTCAGTTAAAAAAGTCAGAATTTTATGCTCGTTGAAATTGTGAAAGCTCTGTAGGGGTTTGGCGATCGAATAATGTTTCAACAGCTTCATTGACGTGCGGGTGTCCTCGGCGAGGATCACATCCACAGACCTGAGGACTTCCAGCGCTCGCAACGTGATATCGGCGAGGTTGCCAATGGGAGTAGGGACAAGGTAAAGCGACGTCTTCCTTTCTGACAGGTCCATTCAAGCCAGTTTATCAATGGCGTCGGCAAGCTTTCGATCGCGTTCCGTCACCACATCACCGGCATCATGCGTACTGAGCTCAATACTTACCGTGTTCCAGGTGTTTGTCCAGGTAGGATGATGATTCATTTTTTCAGCGACGAGTGCCACTCTCGTCATAAACCCGAAGGCTTCCACAAAGTCTTTGAACTTGAAAGTCTTTGCCAGCCGGTTATTTTCCTCTTTCCAGGCCATAATCATTGAGTTTAGCCCTTACGAGTTACAATTTTTTCAGTAACAATGCCACGACATGATTACAATGCCAGCAACCCATCAATCTCAGCTGCCTGCCGGTAGATGTCAATTACCGCTTCACTTGAGGGCATCATCATCTGGACGGTGATGCTTATATAATTTCCCTGGCTGGATTGTTTTTCAGTTGTTTCGTGAAGGGGAAAAAGCTTCTTGACCGATTCAACCTGTCCGGCGGGAACAATGAACTTGAACATGTAGAGTGATGGCCATGCATAGTGTTGGTCAAGCTTAGTACGAAATGATTCTATCCAGGCAGCGTTCATAAAAAAAGAAACCGCCCCGCCGGCTCGACGACAGGGCGGCAGATATGTGATGACCTATTTAATAAAATTTGTACCGCTGATCGACAATGTCGGCGTCTTCCTTGATGGCCTCTACAATGGCGAAGGTACCACGAGCTTGCGCGTTTTGTTGCAACGGAAGCTTGAATGGAGAATAGTCGGCCATACTGGGCGCCGTTGTCCTGTTTTCCATTTCCATGATGAGGACGCCACTTTCACCGTCAAAAGGCTCGGAGCGTTGGCCATCATCGAGGGAAAACGCAAGTCCAACGGCTTTAGGATCGAAGCCCGCAGATGGTAGAGTATTCGAACTCATTTTGAGGTCGGCACTGCTGTAAACATCGGCCCCTTCTCCATAAGCGGCGGCGATTTCATCCAGCGTGCCTGTTTGTCCGGCGAGGTTCTGTTTGATGATTGTTGCCTTCTGGCGCTTGCGTACTTCAGGCGTAATCTCCTGCCGGACCGATTCCATGGGCTTATAACCTTCGTCCGTCTTACCCGTCATCACCGCCACCGCGTAGAGTTCGCCCTGAATTTCGAATACTTCAGAAACGTCGTCAACGTCGGCATCGCGGAACAACCACTGAACGATTTGACGCGCATCACCCAGCGTCCCAACGCGCCGGTCACCGGCCTTTAGGTTTTGGGATTCCTCTACGGTGATGCCCTGTTCTTTTGCTCGCTGAATAAAGTCCTCTTCATTTTCCAACTCAGCTGTGAAACTCTCGGCACGGCGATAGGTGGCATTGGTGGTGGCGTCACTGGGCGAAATCTCGCGCTCCACCAGTGCGATCCGGTATGCAGTATTGTCCTTTGTATGGGTCACGCTGATGATATGGTATCCGTACGGTGTCTCCACGATCTCATTGACCAAGCCAGGTCTGGTGGCTTTAAACACGGCGTCCTCAAAGGGTTTTACCATGTCACCGGAGGAAAACCATCCGAGATCGCCTCCTCGAGGAGCTGTTCCATCAGTACCAAACTCGCGCGCTTTGGCGGCAAAGTCAGCTCCTGCCCGGATGTCCCGGAGAATATTCTGAGCTTTCGTCCTGGCCTCACGTTTTGCAGCATCCGTGTCGTTTTCCCATTTGATCAGGATGTGGCTGGCCCGCGCGCTGTAAATCGTGTCTTTTGTGACCGATGACACTTTGAATACCTTGTACATGCCGCCATCGAGAATAGGGTCGCTAACCATGCCCGGTTTCAGATCTTCAGGATGTATAAAAGTAGGAAGAGAGCCAGCGTTGTATTTCGCGAAGGGATTCTGCCCGTCGGTACTTGCGGCGGCAACGGCGGAATCGTCCTCGGTTTGTTTCAATTCGGTAACCACGCGCTTCATTTCATTCAGCACATCCAGTGAGTCGTCGGAAGAAGGCACCAGCGGGAACGAGACATACTTCACATCCCGTGTCGCTTCCGTCATGAATTTCTGTTTGTTCTTGCTGTAGTAGTCTTCAAGGGCGTCATCGCTCACCGCCACCGCGGTATCGCTAATCGAATAATAGGGTACGAAAAGATATTTTACTTCCGCAATATCAGTCTGCGTATGATACTCGCGCTCGGCCTCCGACTTGGTGATGTAGTTTGACTTCAGTATCAGGTTCTCATACTTCAGGCGCAACCTTGCCGGCGCCAGGTCGCGCTGAAAGACCTCCCAGCGGGCGCGCTGCTCCTGCCACATCTGCAGCATTTGCTCGTCGGCCGAAGCTGGCGGATTGGCCAGTTGGCCGAGATATTCTCTGACGCGGGCCCGGTCAAACTCGCCGGTAGCAGGATCTTTAAACAACGGTGTCTGTCGGAGGTTCTCATCGACGTTAACACCGTATAACATGTCTTCTACTTCCTCCAGCGTGACTTGCAGGCCCAGCTTATCGAACTGCCGGCCGATGGCGTAACGCAAAACCAACAAATCCCAGGCTTGTTGCCGAAGCGTAATCGATTCCCGGTCACCCGGTCGACGGCCGAAATTGATGACATAGTTTGTTTCACGTTCGTCTATCGCCGCCTGGAACTCCTGAATCTTGATCGTCTTGCCGGCAATCTCCCCAACCTTGTTATCGTTGCTAAACAACAGCGAGTTATTGCTCCATAAGTCCCCAAGAATAAACGCCGTGATCGCGACGAATACAAATACCACTACCCACGTGCCCAATTTGTCGCGTAGCGTGCCAATCATTGCCATAGTTATGAGAATAAGTTTTCCGGGCTAAAACCCGGCAGAATCTAGAGATAAAGCCCGCAAATTTAATGGGTTATCGCTATTAGAAAAACATCCTTCCGAAAAAAGTGGACGACCGGGCAGGCAACTGCGATCATCACTGCTCACTCCTCAATTGCCTGATTATCAGGTAGCTTCATGATAACCGTGTTGATCCGGTTTTTGGTAGTAGCATGGACCACAAACGTAAATGGCGGGATGGAAATCGTTGCGCCCTGATGTGGAATATCGTTGGTATACGCCAATATGAGGCCGCTCAACGTGTCGTAATCGCCCGTCGGCAGGTTCCAATGATAGGTTTCGTTGAGGTAGTCGACTTCCAGACGAGCACTGAGCATAAACGTTTTTTCATCCAGTTGTTGTTCGATGAGTTCGTCCTTGTCGTGCTCGTCTTCGATTTCGCCGAATATTTCTTCGATGACATCTTCCATGCTGACGATGCCGGACGTGCCGCCAAACTCATCCACCACAATGGCGAGGCTTTTTCGCTCATTAATGAACCGCAGCATGAGGTCTTTTGCCAGCATAGCTTCAGAGACGGTGATGATGGGTGTGAGTATTTCTTCGATTCGCGCGGGGTTTTTGAACAATGCCGATGAATGACAATAGCCGATCACGTCATCGATCGATTCCTTGTAGACAATGATCTTGGAATGGCCGCTCTCGATGAATGCTGCATGTAGTTTTTCTATTCCTGCCTCCAGCGCAACCGCAGTAATCTCGGTACGAGGGATCATGCAGTCCCTCACGCGCACGGTTCTGAACTCGAGCGCATTAGTAAAGATCTTCTTGTCCAACTCAAGGTTTTGTTCGCCTTGTCTGGCCCAATGCATCGTTTTCAGATAATGGTCCACATCCGTCAGGCCGAACACAGGCTTCTTCATAGAATACTCCATTTTCAGAATGGATGTGCTGAATAGCCGGGCAAGACTAACAATGGTGTAAACGAAAGGAAAGAGGACCGCAGCCACCAGCACAAAAGGAATGGCGAGTGCGGTGACCATCTTGTTCGAATTGATTATGAAAAGGCTCTTCGAAAGAAACTCGACCGTATACATCACGACTACCGTGAGCAGGACCGAAAAAATCATGAAGGGCAAGATGACACTTCCCGCGAAGCTCGGGAAGAGTTTGTGAAAAAGAGGAATCAGGGCTTGTGTTGTCAGTATGCCGAAACACAAAAGCGAACCGATGTTGCCTACGAGTGTAGTGCCAATAAACCAGGTTGGCTTCTCCCGGAAGAAATTGAGGATGCGTCCCGCCAAAATGCCCTGTCGCGCCATGAGCTCGATCTGCAGTTTGTTGGCCGACAGAAACGCCACTTCAATTCCCGAAAAGAAGATGGAGAACATCAATGAGGCGACAATTCCGCCCAGGAGCGCAAAATCCATCCTATTTTTTTGCTTTTCGCAAAGTATAAACAAAAAACAGCACCAATGCCAGCATAATCGCCCAATAACCCTGGCCGAATCCAAGCGTCAGAATCTGATCAATTCCTATGATAGCGAAAACAAATGACAGCGACAGAATGACTATATCAGATAAGCGCATGAATCAGCTGTTGTGGGAGAGTATTTACTCTTCGATCTCGAAATCTCCGGCGGGGTGAGTGATGACATAGTCGGTCATGTCTTGATTGGCTTCCAGTCCCTGGCCATAGATCACATCGGCTTGTTGCCGGATGGTGACGAATTTTTCGGTGTAGATCTTTTCATCGCGGGGTGACCAGAAAAGTTCTTCTGTATTCAATTGCTCGTTTTTGGCAATGTTCTTCACTTCCACTTTTCCGCGTCCGCGCCATCGGTCATCGCTCTTGAAGTAATAAGCCTCGTTTGCGCGAAGAGTGCTCTCCAGCCTGCCGAACTCATCGTAAAATTCCAGGTAAATACCTTTTGGAAAAGACCGGTCAAGATTCTCAAACTCCAGCATCTCAGCAGCTACGAGCTTGATCTTGACATGGTCGCCTTCGGTATAAAAGGTTTCGATCTGCTCCACCTTGCGAAGCGGACCGTGATATTCGACCGGTTCTTTCAAATCGGAATTTTCGCAGGCCGTCAGCAGGACCGCGGCAGTCAGGGCAACCCTTGCATACGCTAAACTACCGCGACCGCAAATCAGATCAATCAAACCTGCGCTTAACAAACCACTGATCGTTGAACGTGACGCCAAGATAAACTCTGAAATATGTTTCCTCAAGGATATGCTCTGACCGGTTTCCACGCTTGCCATATTTGAATGCCAGGTCGATGCTTGACCTTCCTGCGGGCATCGAAAAGCCAAAATTAATGCCAAAGTCCTTCACCGGACTGCTTGTCACACCATCCCTGGTTACCGAAAATGGATATTGTTCCATGCTGACGCCGGCTCTGTACTGCATCCGCCTGAAAAAATTTTCGGATAAGATATCGGGTATCAAATCGCCGCCGAAACCGCCACGCCACGCCTTACCAAGGTTTTCATTTGATCCGTTAGCATTCCTGAATGTTGTCCAGTCCTGATATGTAAACTCGGTTCCGAGCGACCATTTATTGTCGCGGCTGAACGATATTCCGGCGGTGAACGACTTGGGAATAAAAATACTGGTCGAACTTGAGAAAAGCGTGTCTGGATCAAAGACATCACCCACTGAAGAGGACCTGAAGAACCGGTAGCGCTGCTCAGCATTGAGCGTCGCGTCAAAGTTGTACACCGCACCGATGCTCAACCGGTGGCGTCCTTGACTGCCCAGCGAATCAATGCTGTAAGAAACACCGGCCGAAAAGGCAAAATCCTTTACGTAGACTTTTTCGTCAATAGTCACCGGTGAGTTGACAGGTTGCGAGGTTTCGATCAGCCTGTTGGTATAGGTGTTCAACACGGAGCTGAAGATGTAGGATGCCTTGACGCCGACGGCGAGATTTTTATACAGGCGAACACCATTTGACCAATAGAACTGCGTCAGCCCCCCTTCGCCCGTTTCTGAAATGGCAATAGGCTCGTTGGTCGGGCTGACAACGTCCAAATACCGGATCTTGTAATTCAGGCTGGTGTAAGGCATCAGGCCCAGTGATGACGTCCACTTTGTCACCACCACAGGGAAGGCCGTTGCGAGATAAAGCATGTTTCCTCCCGTGCTTTGTTCGTTCGAGGTGTCGCCACGTACGGTGCGCGTTTCTCCCAGCATGCCCCCTTGAAATACGGTGAGTGTGTTGTAGATCAGCAACGCCGGATTCTGGTTGTTCAAATACCAGGGCTGGGGCTGACTCACGCCGACTCCACCCATTCCCTGCGTGTTGGTAAATGCATTTCCAATCGGTTCTCCGATGCTCATGAGCGACGAAAACGGCGAACGGGCTGCCTGTCCCCACGAATCAAGGGAGAGCAGCAGGAAGACGAGCACAAAAGAAAGGCTACGAACGATTGACATTATGAATCAAAATGCTGTTAAGCCCTAGCAATACCAGTTCAGGGCTCGCAAATATGGAGGCTTTCAACTGGTTTTCAAAAAAGGCGCTGTCGCCGCCTGACAAAATCACTCTCAGCCCCGGGTATTTATGCTCATACTGACTCACAATGCCATCGATTTCTGCTAAAATGCCATTGACAACGCCGCTCTGGATGCTGGTCTCCGTGCTGTTGCCGGTCAGGGTTGCATTCACCTTTGCTGTCACTAACGGCAATTTTGCGGTGAAAGTATTTAAGGCCTTAAGCCGCATGGCCATCCCCGGTGATATGGCCCCACCGCGATAGTTGCCGGCGCTATCCACAAAATCGAACTTGACACACGTGCCGACGTCGATTACCAGGCTGTCCTGACGAGGGAATAATTGCCAGGCGCCGCA
>CAZLWX010000034.1:0-3942 GCA_964563295.1 uncultured Roseivirgaceae bacterium
GCCCAACGAGCTACCGAAGCATCGATCCCAAAGTCATCAAAACAAAAAGGCACCAACCCTGACGGGCGATGCCTCTCTCTTGTAGCGGGGACAAGACTCGAACTTGTGACCTTTGGGTTATGAGCCCAACGAGCTACCAACTGCTCCACCCCGCGATGTATGTATAATGATTAACTCCGTTGCTAATCGATGAGTTCCGTCTCCTCATCAAAATCGGATCACAAAAGTATGACCTTGCAGGTGAAAAAACAAGTACCTTTGCCGATTGATGGAACAAAAAGGATTCAAATCGGGCTTCGTTAGCATCATCGGCAAACCAAACGTCGGGAAATCTTCCCTCATGAACAGACTTGTCGGCGAAAACCTGTCCATCATCACCGCAAAAGCTCAAACTACCCGCCATCGCATCATGGGAATTCTGAATGGACCCCAATATCAGATAGTTTATTCCGATACTCCCGGCATTCTCGAACCAAAATATGCCTTGCACGAGGCGATGATGAGCATGGTTAAAGTGTCGCTTCAGGATGCCGACGTGATACTGCTGGTGGTTGATCCTAACGAAACTTTCGATGAGGGAACGTACGGCAGGTTCAAACGCTTTGATACACCGATCGTCCTGCTGATTAACAAATCCGACTTACTCGATGTGGCTGGAATCAGGCAACGGGAAACTTACTGGAAACAACATCTTCCGAATGCGACTGATATCCTGGCCGTATCGGCAAAAACGGGCGACAACACCGTCAAAATCCTGGACAAAATCATCGCGCAATTGCCCGAACATCCACCCTATTTTCCCGACGACGAATTCACTGACCGGTCGGAGCGCTTTTTTGCGTCAGAAATAATCCGGGAGAAGATCTTCCTGAACTATGGGGAAGAAATTCCTTATAGTTCCGAAGTGTCGATCAATGCCTTTAAGGATGAGCCCGACATCCTCCGCATCAGCGCCGAGATCTACGTGGAGCGAGACTCACAAAAGGGTATTTTGATTGGAAAGGGAGGCTCGGCGCTTAAGAAAGTCGGCACGGAAGCCCGGCGAGATATGGAGGCTTTCTTTGGTAAGAAGGTCTTTCTCGAAACCCGTGTCAAAGTCGCCGACAACTGGCGCAAGGAAAAGGGAAGGCTTCGTCAGTTTGGATATCTCGAAAAATAAATCCGGTTCAGCATGGCAAATGTCGTGGCAATAGTGGGTAGGCCAAACGTTGGCAAGTCGACGTTCTTCAACCGGCTGGTTGAAAAACGCCAGGCGATCATGGACGACGTGCCCGGCGTTACACGCGATCGTCACTACGGATACGCCGAGTGGATCGGAAAATATTTCACGGTGATCGACACCGGCGGTTATGTCACGGGGTCGGAAGACAAGTTTGAATCGGAGATTCGTAAGCAAGTGAAGCTTGCGATCGACGAATCCAGCGCCGTGATCTTCATGGTTGATTGCAAGGATGGACTCACAGGCTTCGATAAGGATTTTGCCAATGTGATCCGCACGTCGAACAAACCGGTGTTCATTGCGGCCAACAAAGCTGACACGCCGGAGAAATCACTCGCGGCATCGGAATTCTATGGTCTTGGTCTCGACGCGGAGGTGTTTCCCATCTCCGCGGAGAACGGAAGCGGCACGGGTGAATTGCTGGATGCCCTCGTGAAGACTTTTCCTTCCGAAGGCACAGAGGATCCGGACTCCGGAATTCCTCGAATTGCTATTCTCGGAAGGCCTAACGTCGGAAAGTCATCGCTGCTGAACGCCTTGCTCGGAACTGAGCGCAGTATCGTCACCGATGAGGCCGGCACTACCCGCGACGCGATACACTCCCATTACAAGATGTTCGGCAAGAATTTCATCCTGATCGATACGGCCGGCGTGCGCAAGAAGGGAAAAGTCAAGGACGACATCGAGTTCTATTCTGTGCTTCGTTCATTGAAAGCGCTGGAAGAATGCGATGTGTGCATTGTCGTCATCGATGCCGCGCGCGGCATGGAATCCCAGGACGTCAACATTATCAGTCTCGCGCAACGCCAGGGCAAGGGGATGGTGATCATGGTGAACAAATGGGACCTCATCGAAAAAGATTCAAAGACGGCGGACAAATTCAAGAAAGATATTATTGAGAAGCTCGCGCCTATCGATTACCTGCCGATCATTTTCGCATCGGCTCTTAATAAGCAACGGATCTTCCAGGTGATTGAGAAAGCTGTTGAAGTTTGTGGGAATAAGACCAAGAAGGTGTCGACGTCAAAGTTGAACGAAGTCCTACTGCCGGAAATCGAGCGCTATCCTCCACCATCGATGAAAGGCAAGCACGTGCAGATCAAATACATTACACAGGTGCAGGCGCGATTTCCATCGTTTGCATTTTTCTGCAACCTGCCGCAATATGTACAGGAGTCCTATCAACGGTTCTTGGAGAACAAAATCAGGGAAAATTTCGATTTTGAAGGGGTTCCGGTGAGATTGATTTTCAGAAAAAAATAAATTTTCCTTGCCTCACTCATGGGTTTTGGCCATATCTACTATATTTGCTTGAATTCTAAAAACCTGTAAACTATGAAAAAACAGATCGCATTGTTAATGGTTTGCGGCTTTGCTCTTGCTTTCGCTGCCTGTGGCGGTGAAAAGAAAGAAGCTAGCGATGACGCAACCAACACTGAGACTCCTGCAATGGAATCCGACACGACAGACATGATGCCGTCGGATACTACCGACATGATGGATTCGGATACTACAGGAGTTTGATCAATCTGAAAAAGATTGTTTTCCCGGGAAGGCTTTAGATTGCTAAAGCCTTTTTTTTTAGACATGAATCCTGAAAAGCTAAGAAACCTCCTCTTTGAACATGTGCCGGCGCCAGCCTTTGAATACTGCGTGGCACTCTGGCATTCATCGCCATTCGAACTGAAACTTGCCGGCAACAGGCAGTCGAAAGTTGGCGACTTCACCAGCCAGAAAGATATCGATCACCCGAGGATCACCCTGAATCGCGACCTGAATCCGTATCTGTTTGTGATCACGTACGTGCACGAAGTTGCGCACCTCGTAGTTCACCGGCGCTTCGGCAACCGCGCGGAACCGCACGGTATGGAATGGAAAAACACGTTCAAACATCTTTTGAGTCCGCTTTTGGAAAATGATACTTTTCCTGCTGAAATATTACACGTGCTCTTGCCGCACATGCAGAATCCAAAGGCGAGTTCCTTCGCCGATGCCGAGTTGACTCGCGTGCTGCGCTCATTCGACAAAAATGCCGCGCTCTACACCGCCCTCTCCGACATCCCGGAAGGAAGTATTTTTAGTTTTCAGGGTCGCTACTTCCGAAAAGGAAAACTTAAACGCACGCGGATACTCTGCCGCGAGATAAAAAGCCGAAGGAACTACCTGGTTCCGGCCGAAGTGCTGGTGAGCAACGTGCAACTGAGTTTACTCTAGTCGAGAACGCTCACGTGAGCCGTCTCATCACCAGACCATTTACGATTTCAAAGAAAGTGGAAGGCTGCATCGTTCGCCATCGCTCGATCTGCAGCGTTCCGCCCATATTGACATACTGGTCCACTTGATATTTTTTGAATTCTTCCTGCACGAAGTCCGGGAACGACACGGCCGCAATCCAGCCATCGCCGACATCGTCAAACCACTCTTCGTAGTAACAATCATCCGACCCGTGGAAATTCAGGATGTTCTCTCCGATCAGGATAAACTTGTTGATGCCCTCCTTCATCATCAGCTCGATAACGTTTCGCTTTAGGTGCATGATGTCGTTATTGATCGCGTCGTTCCACTCGCCGATAAATTCGATGACGGAATAACGTTTTGAGTAATCAACGTAAAGAATCTTGATATACAACGTTTCGGAGCCCATGTAATCCCACGCCGGATCGATGTAGTATCCGTAAATCGTGTCCGAATAGACGTCGTAATTGTATTCCTTTCCAAAAAAC
>CAZLWX010000034.1:3952-34170 GCA_964563295.1 uncultured Roseivirgaceae bacterium
AGCCGGTCTCGCTGCGCCTCCTCCTCGCGTCCGCGCTCGTCCTGGGCGGGATCGTAGTACTTCAACCAGTTATAATATGGTTCGATGTCATGCATTAGCTCCTGGAGAGGCCCCCTTGGTCATTCCTCCAGCCCGAATAAAAACGTTCCAATCGGCGAGATTGCTGACAAGTTTAATGTGACGAGCTGCCCTTTCGACTCATCACCGCTTTGCGTACAGATCCATGTTGTTTGAGCAGCTGTTCCGCTTCGTCGGGTGTGACGCCGAGTTCTTCCATCACCATGCGTATTCCGCGGTCGACGAGTTTGTTGTTGGTGAGCTGCATGTCGACCATCTTGTTTCCTTTAACGCGGCCAAGTGAGATCATAACTGCAGTGGAGATCATATTGAGTACCAGCTTCTGGGCGGTGCCCGCCTTCATGCGCGTGCTGCCGGTCACGAATTCCGGCCCAACGATAACCTCGATCGGGAAGTCCGCGTGTTTGGCCACGGCCGAGTGTTCATTGCAGCAGATGCATCCCGTGGTGATACCGTGCGCTCGTGCATCGCGCAAGCCGCCTACGACATAAGGCGTCCTTCCTGAAGCTGCTATTCCAATCAGTACATCCTGCTGGTTAATCGAGAATGCCTCGAGGTCTTTCCATGCCTGGCGTTCGTCATCTTCGGCAAATTCAACTGCCTTTCTGATGGCTGAGTCTCCTCCGGCCATGATGCCGATTACTTTTCCATGCGGCAATCCATACGTTGGAGGAATTTCAGAAGCATCAACGATCCCCAGCCGGCCGCTTGTGCCTGCGCCGATATAGAATAGTCTGCCACCGCCCTGCATCTTGCTCGAAATCTCATTTACCAGCCGCTCGATCCGTGGAATGACTTTTTCAACCGCATCAGGCACGGTCTTGTCTTCCCTGTTGATGTTGATCAACAGATCGCGAACGCTCATTTTTTCGAGGTCGCTGTAATGCGAGGAAGATTCCGTCGTCGTCATACAGCAATTTATCGGCTTTCGCCCTGGTGGTAAAGAGTGAGTCCGGCAATCGGACCTTCGAGGATGTTCTTAACCGTAATTCCTTTGTCGTTGGCAACCTGTCGAAGGATGTCGCTGAAGTAGAACGCGATCGAACCGGTGAAATGTACTTTCAGGTTTTGATAATTCTCGTATTGCATTACGTTGTTCTCATAGAACTCCGCGAAACTGTCATAAACAAGCTTATAGCAATACGGTTCTTTCAAATGCTGAAAGATGAATTTTGCAAAACTAGCAAGGAAGGCGCTCGGCTTTTCTTGCTGATAAACCTTCTCCAAAAATTCTTCCCGCGAAAGCGGAAACCGTTGATGGAATTGTTCGGCCAAACGCGGAGGAAATTTTTTACGCAGGTAGTCGACGAGGAATTTCCGGCCGATGTTTGCTCCCGAACCTTCGTCGGCGAGGATCCATCCGAGGTTGGCGACGTTGTCTACGATATTCTCCCCATCGTAAAGACAAGAGTTCGATCCGGTACCCATGATACAGGCGATCCCTGGCTCACGTCCGCACAAGGCTCGCGCTGCCGCCAGTAGATCCCATCCGATTTCAATGTGAGCCTCCGGAAAAAATTCGAGGAACGCGCTCTTGATGGTTAACTGGTTCTTGACCGACGAGACACCTGCACCATAAAAGAAGATCTTGCTGACCGTGCGATCATTGACCTTCGGTAAAATTATTTCCTGGACATTCCGCTTAAGATCCTCGATCGGCTGATAGTAGGGATTGAATCCCGGCGCGCTGGCCTGCCCGATCGACCCATCTTTGCTGATGAGTCTCCAGTCGGTCTTGGAGCCGCCACTATCTGCAATAATGATCATATCAGTCGAACGTTGCGGTCCTTTGGGTTGACGTCTGGGATAATGGTACAAAGCTAAAATTTGCTATCGATTGTAAAAACTATGCCGGGCGGTGTGTCTGTGTGTCTTTTGCTTTTTTCGTCATTCCGTCAGCAGCCTACCGATTGGGGTGAATTTTTCAAACACTTTTTCGGTGTGGGGGGCGTCCTTCAGTTCATCGGTAAGGTCCTGTCCGGCCCAATGTTCGTAGTGTTTGCCAATCCTCCACAATCTTGAAGCAGTAACATCGTAAACGAGTCCGCGGAAGGCGACCCAGATCTCAGGCTTATCCTGGCCATTCCTGAGCGAAAGCTGGACGCGGGTGATCGTCGCGAGTTCTGGATGGTCACCGCGCATTCAGGTGGTTGTAATCTTTGACGATGGTGTGCAGGAATTGATCCGGATTCAGGTCGGACTCTATTTCCAACAGCGCCCTGACCTTAGCGGAGACTGCCAACATGGGCTCCGGGTTTCCGAGATGAATGTTGGCGTCCAGGGCGCGCTGTATTAATTCAATGTCGCGGCTCTGGAGTTCCGCAGCACGAGGGAATACAGGAACGTAGGAGTTCTCCGGTGTGATGAAAATATTGCTTGCGGTCGTTTCACGTTGAGGCACCAGTTTAACGACCGTGGTTCCGGCTACGATGTCGCCGATCCGTTGCCCGCGTCCGCTCGTGGCGATTACAATCACCGCTATTGCTCCCGTAAGGAGATAGAAATCGATAAAGCTGAAAACCCAACGGAGTACATAGTTGCCGATAGTGGGCTGCGTCCCGTCGAGCCGCACCACCTGAATATTCATCACCCTTTTTCCCGGACTTTGGCCGTTCATGAAAATCTCGAATGCGAGGTGGTAGAGCATCCAGGGAACTGCAAGAAAGATTACCCACACCCAGACCACCCGTAACTGCATGTTGATGAAGGCTACGAGCAACACCAGGGTGTACCCGATTAAGATTACCATGTCCAGCAGGTAGGCGAGAATCCTGTCCCCGACGCTCGCCAATGGATGGTGTATCGTTACGTTCTGCGTAGTCTGGACACTTATTGTTTGCATCCGCTCAAAAAATGAATAACTTTTCCCGATAAATGAAACGCTAATTTCGCAAATATGAAACGAAACCTGTTAGTCCTCGGGAGTATGTTTTTTGCGCTGGCCGGATGTGTCAACGTTGATACCAAAAGCAAGTATACCTCCATGCCGGAAGATGAGTTGCGCCAGGTCGCTGACTCACTTGCCCACACCTTTATCATCGCCGATACTCACGTCGACTTACCCTACAGGCTATTTAGACCTTATCGAAACGGCGAGGCATACCTCGGAATTCCCGTCAGCTCGGAAGAAGGCGATTTTGATTACGAACGTGCCAAAAAAGGCGGGCTCGACGCACCATTTATGTCGATTTATATCCCCTCGAGATATCAGCAACGGTCGGATTATGGTCAATCTGTTGCGGACTCATTGATTACCATGGTTGAAGGAATCGCGAGCGCCCACCCCGACAAGTTCGCGCTGGCCAGAACACCCGCTGACATTCAGGCAAACACGAGTGCTGGAAAAATCTCGTTGCCCATGGGAATGGAGAACGGCGCCCCGATAGGTAATGACCTGGCCAACGTCCAGTACTTTTTTGATCGGGGTATCCGGTACATCACGCTCACTCACGGAAAAGACAACCAGATATGCGACTCATCGTACGACAGCACGGCGACGTGGAAAGGACTGAGTCCCTTTGGTGAGGAAGTTGTGGCTGAGATGAATCGGGTGGGCATCATGGTGGACATTTCCCACGTTTCGGACAGCACGTTTTACGACGTTATCAAGATTACCAAGGCACCGGTGATCGCGTCACACTCGTCGTGCCGCCATTTTACGCCGGGATTTGAGCGTAATATGTCGGATGACATGATCAAAGCCCTCGCAAAGAACGGCGGCGTTATCCAAATCAATTTTGGAGCAGATTTCCTCGATTCGCTTGCGCGGGTTAATGAGAATGTTCGCGATTCGCTGATCAAGACCCTGAAGGACCGCGGCCTGACTTCGGGTGACCCGGAAGCTCAACCGATCATTGAGCAATTCGGCAAGCCGCACAAGGAACTCTTTTCGGATGTTGAACGCGTTGCTGATCACATCGACCGTGTGGTGAAGCTGGCGGGCATCGATCATGTCGGTATCGGCTCCGACTTCGACGGCGTAGGTGATAGCCTGCCATTGGGATTGAAAGATGTCTCTGCCTATCCCAACCTGATCATGGTATTGCTGCGCCGCGGATATTCTCCCGAAGACATCCAAAAGATTTGTGCGGGCAACGTCTTCCGGGTTTGGAATAAGGTGATCGAGGTTGCGGGCAACACCCCATGAAGGAGGCCGCGTTCATCAGACTAAACAAAGAGCGCTGGGAAGAGTTCGAAAAAATTGCAAATGACCAGCAGAACGTAGAACCAGATAAGCTGGCGGAGTTGTTCATCCAGGTCACGGACGATCTCGCTTTCGCGAGAACGCAATATCCGGGCAGCCGGACAACAGCCTATCTGAATGCGCTGGCGGGCAAAGTCCATCTTCACATATACCGGAACAAGCGTGAAAATAAGAACAGGTTCGTATCGTTCTGGCAATACGAAGTGCCGTCAGCAATGTATCACGCACGAAAGCCCCTCGGCTATTCCTTCCTGCTCTTCGTGGTCGCTGCGCTGATCGGTGTTGTGTCAACCCTTTACGACGACACGTTCGTTCGACTGATCATGGGCGACGAATATGTGAACATGACTCTCGAGAATATCAGGAAGGGCAATCCGACGAGGGTTTATTCTTCCGGAAACGAGATCTCCATGTTCTTCATGATCACCTGGAATAACATTATGGTGTCGTTTGTGGTCTTTGTGTACGGCGTCATGGCCTCACTTGGAACCGCCTATCATTTGTTCAGGAACGCTGTTATGGTCGGGTCGTTCGTGATGATGTTTTATATGGAAAGCCAGCTGACGCAGGCGCTACCAGTAATCATGCTGCACGGAACAATCGAACTGTCGTCCATTGTCATTGCAGGTGCCGCGGGTTTTACAATGGGGAATAGCCTCATTTTTCCGGGGACTTATTCAAGGCTTGAATCATTCAAGCGCGGCGCCTTGAGAGGAATAAAGATTGTTGTCGGGCTGGTGCCTTTCTTTGTTATGGCCGGATTCATTGAGTCCTTCATCACGCGTTACGCGTTTATGCATTACGGCATTAAAATGCTTATCATCGGACTTTCAGCACTCCTGATGATTTACTATTTTGTTGTTTATCCGCATACACTGAAAAGAAATGGAAAACTTCATCCTGATTAATTTTCACCGGACCCGCGACTTCAGCCAGAAGATGAATGTGACCTTTGACTTCATCCGACAGAACTTCAAGCCGCTGATGAAGAGTATTTTCCTTATTGCCGGTCCCCCGGCGTTGATCGCCAGCTTGTTCATGGGCACCTTCTTTCAGGATTTCCTGACTGCTTCGATGATGGTCGGGAGGGGGGATGAGAACCCGTTCATGACCTTGGGAGCAAACCCAACATTTTGGGCTCAGCTGATTCTGGCCATGATTTTTTTCATGCTGAGTTCAGTAGCCACTGTCGCCACCGTAAACAATTACCTGCTCTTATACGAGGAGAAAAGCTCAAGCGACATCAAGGTTACCCAAGTGTGGGAGCGGGTACGCTCTACGTTCGGAATGTACCTCGGCACGACCATTTTGTTCTACCTGCTGATCGTGGCACTCTATATCGTGATGGTGCTTGCCATCGCGGGAATTGCTGCCCTGTCTCCTGTGCTGGCTGTGTTTGGTGGCATCGGCATATTTTGCGGATTCTTTTATCTGGTCGTCGGAACGTTGCTCATATACATCGTCAGGACTTATGAGCGCGTTGGTTTTTTTGAGGCGATCTCTCGGTCGTTTTTTCTCATCAGGGGAAAATGGTGGAGTACGTTGGGAATATTTTTCGTGCTTTATCTTATTGTGGTTATCGTATCCTACATCTTCATGATCCCCAGCTACGTGATCAGTATGATTGCATCGCTGCACCAGGTCGGCGTAGGGGGCGTTGGAGAGCCGGGCGAGACACAGAAATTGATCGGCGTAATCTCGTTTACGTTGTATTACGTAGCGCAAATGCTGATGTACAGCCTTCCGAACGTAGGCCTGGCATTTCAATATTTCAATCTCGTGGAACGCAAGGAGGCCAAGGGCCTGCTCGGACAAATCGACACCATTGGTCAAAGCGGGCCAACACCTTCCAATACGGAAGAGCACTATTAATATTTGTGAAGGCTCTCGCATTTGTTCTTGCGGTTCTATCGGTTGGCGAATTATTTGGCCAACAACAGGATTCCATTGACAGCGTCGACGATGGCGATACGGCCGAGTTCTATACAGGTACGCATTACGAGGGAGCCGGATATACCGCTCCCACCGATACGACGGTATTAACAGCAAGATCGTTTAACCCGGAAACGGTCAAATCCCTGAAGGCCGACCCTGATCTCAACTACCAGGTACCGCCAACTGCTGCCGAAAACCTGTTCGCCCGGTTCTGGAGTTGGGTCAATCAGATGATCGAGGGGTTCTTCAGTTCGATGAGAGGAACGAACATCGGCACCTTGTTGCTCTACGGCCTTGGGTTGGTGTTGCTGGTCGCAATCGTGTTGATGATCCTGAAAGTCAATGCATTTAAGGTGTTATACTTTGGCCAGGACGTGCAGAAATATCAACTCTTCGACGAGGACATCCACGAGATGGACTTTGATCGTTTGATCCAGCAAGCGATTGACGGGAGCGATTATCGGCGCGGCATCAGACTCATCTTCCTCTATGCCCTGAGGTTGTTGTCCGACCGTCAGCTGATAACATGGAACACCGGCAAGACCAACCACGAATATGTCAGGGAACTGCGTCAATCCGCGCTGAAAGACGGTTTCAACGATTTGAGCTATTACTTCGACTATGCGTGGTACGGGAACTTCGTCATCAACCAGCAATTATTTCAGCAGGCGTACCGCACATTTTCTGAATGGAGAACCAAACTCGACGGGTAAATGGGAAGGGATTGGAAATACCTGACGTACGTGCTCGGCGGGCTATCGATCTTCGTGATCCTGCGCTTGTTGAGTCCCGCGCAGTTTGATTGGACCGTTACGTTTGCTCACGATGATAAAAGGCCTCACGGCGGTTTTGCATTTCATCAATTGCTTACCGGAATGCTTCATGACAGACAGCAGCTGAAACATTCTTATGCCACGTTATATGAACTGAAGGATTCTCTGGAGACAGGAGATAACCTCCTGATTATCGCAGGCAATTTTAACTGTGACGATGCGGATACAAGAGTACTCCTGAATCATATCGACGGGGGTGGTACTGCCGTGATAGCCGCCAACAATTTCTGGGGATTACTTTCGGATACCCTGAATTTGCGTTCCTATGACAATTTCTTCAACACGGGCGACATAGCCACGGCAGAGGACAGTTCTTTTCTGAAGTTTTCAAATCCCCATCTTGATACGGCCAGCCGTTTTTGGTTCACGATGGGCAGTTCGAACAATTATTTTGACCGATTTGATACACTGCGAACGACCGTTGTCGCGGAAAATGCATTTGAACAACCCGTTGCCATCCGCGTGGCCTGGGGAAAAGGCAACCTGATCTTGTGCTCGACGCCGATGGCGTTCACCAACATTCATTTGCTTAACCGCGACAATCACGAGTTTATCTCCGGGTTGCTGTCGTTTCTACCCGAATCGAGAATATACCGGACCGAATACTATCACCTTGGGCGGATGGAAGCCCAGTCGCCCTTGCGTTTCGTATTGAGTAATGAGCCGCTGCGATGGGCATATTACCTCACCATTGCCTTAATTCTTGCCTTCATGATTTTCGAAGCGCGGCGCAAGCAGCGGATAATCCCAATCGTAAAAGCTCCGGCCAATACGTCGCTCGAATTTGTGACAACGATAGGCAACTTGTATTACCAAAAAGGCGATCACAAGAATGTAGCCGAGAAGAAGATCGCTTTCTTGCTTGAACAAATTCGAAGCCGGTACCTGTTGAAGACGAATGAGTTTAACGACGACTTTTTTGCGGCCCTTGCACAGAAGTCTGGTAATGCGAAAACAGATATACTTGCATTGTTCAGGTCGATTAGCTTTATTCAGTCGAATACGATGATCTCGGCAGGTCAGTTAATGGATCTGAACGACAAGATCGAGCGATTTAATCACCCGGACTTATAACCTATGGATGAAAACATTTTTGCAACGCGGGTAGACCTTTCCGCCCTCAACGCAAGCCTGAAGCGGGTACGTGAAGAGGTCGGCAAAGTGATTATCGGTCAGTCCCAAATGATCGACCTCCTGCTTACCGCCATACTTGCCGATGGCCACGTGCTTATCGAAGGCGTGCCCGGCGTGGCCAAGACGCTCACCGCCAAACTGCTGTCGCGGGTTATCTCCGTGAAGTTTTCACGCATACAGTTTACGCCGGACCTGATGCCTTCCGATGTACTCGGAACCTCGGTGTTTAATGTGAAAACGTCGGAGTTTGAGTTTAAGCCCGGTCCGATCTTCTCCAACATTGTGCTGATTGATGAGATCAACCGCGCGCCCGCAAAGACGCAGGCCGCGCTTTTCGAAGTGATGGAGGAACGCCAGGTCACGGTAGATGGGAAGACCTATCTTCTCGAACCGCCGTATATCGTTGTAGCAACCCAAAATCCGATCGAACATGAGGGAACGTATCGGTTGCCCGAGGCGCAGCTCGATCGATTCCTTTTCAAGATTGAGGTCGACTATCCTAATCTCGACGAGGAGATTGCCATCGTCTCCGGACATCACCAACGAAAAGGAGTGCAACCGGTCCAGGATGTTCAGCCGGTGTTGTCGGCACAAGACATTCTGGCCTACCGGAATCTTGTTCAACAGGTTCACGTTGAGGGAAACATGCTTAAGTACATCGGGCAAATCGTCCATGACACACGAAGTAATTCATCCCTTTTCCTGGGAGCTTCTCCTCGCGCTTCCGTTGCTGTGTTGAATACGGCAAAAGCCTTTGCCGCGCTTAACGGCCGCGACTTTGTGACACCGGAAGACGTCAAGTTCGTCGCGGCACCTGTACTGCGTCACCGCGTGATGCTCAACCCGGATAAGGAGATGGAAGGCGTTACTCCTGATGAGGTCGTCAAGCAAATCGTCGACGGGATTGAAGTTCCACGGTAAGTGAAAGTGTTGCGCACCTTATATATCAACGACCGTTTTTTTATTCTTGGCGGGATGCTGGCCGCGAGTTTTGCAGGTGCCTTCGTTATCCCATCCGTCACGATCGTCTTTAAAGTACTTTTCTTCATTTTCATAGCAGTTGCCATCGCCGACCTTCTGCTCCTTTACCGAACAAGAAGGGGACTGACGGGCCGCCGGATTGCGCCGGAAAAACTCTCGAACGGGGATGATAACGAGATACGCATCGTTGTTGAAAGTTCCTACGTCTTTGCAGCACGTATTCGTGTCATCGACGAAGTTCCGTTTCAATTTCAGCTGCGCAACCTGAATTTCCACGGCCTGGTGCCCGCAGGATCGTCGAAAACCATAGCCTACACCCTGCGGCCAGTCAAGAGAGGAGAATATTCGTTCGGCGCGGTGAACGCCTTTGTCAGTACCCCGATCGGGTTCTTCGCACGCAGGTTCCGTTTTTCTTCCGACAAGATCGTTCCGGTGTACCCCTCTTACATCCAGATGAGGAAATATGAATTGATGGCCATCTCGAACCGGTTGACGGAGACTGGAATCAAGAAGATCAGAAAGATCGGCCACAACATGGAGTTTGAACGCATTCGCGAGTATGTGACGGGAGACGATATCAGGGTGATAAACTGGAAAGCAACCGCGCGCAGGCGGCATTTGATGGTTAACCAATATCAGGATGAACGATCGCAACAAGTATACAGCTTGATTGACAAGGGGAGAGTGATGCAAATGCCCTTTGATGGAATGAGCCTGCTTGATTATGCCATCAACGCGACTTTGGTCATTTCCAACATCGCCATCAAGAAATCGGACAAGGCTGGCTTGCTGACGTTCCAGGACAAGATCGGTGTCATGGTTCAGGCCAGTCGAAGTAACAATCAGATGGGCCGTATCCTGGAGGTCTTGTACAATCAAAAAACCGCCTATCGCGAAACAGATTTCTCCGTTGTTCACAATTTCGTAAGGCGAAAGATCACGCAACGAAGTCTTCTCCTGTTGTTCACCAATTTTGAGTCGATGTATTCGATGCAGCGACAACTTCCCTATTTGAAGAGCCTTGCGCATTTACATCTCCTGGTTGTGATATTTTTTGAAAACACGGAGGTCCAGAAATTGATACACGAACCAGCGCTCGACCTCAACCAGGTTTATCACAAGGCTATCGCCGAGCAGTTCAGCTTCGAGAAAAAGTTGATCGTGAAAGAATTGACCAAGCACGGTATCCAGACTGTTCTCACTCCGCCAAAGGGTTTGAGCGTGAACACGATCAACAAGTACCTTGAGTTGAAAGCGCGGAACCTGATTTAATCAAAGATTCCTGCGTTTTAATTCCTTGACGGCGTAGTCGCAGGCGCGGGCTGTCATGGCCATGTACGTAAGCGATGGGTTTACATTGGACGAGGAAGTCATGAACGAGCCGTCCGTGATAAAGACATTGGGAACTTCATGCATTTGGTTGAAGCCATTCAGTACGGATGTTCTGGGGTCGCGCCCCATCCGGGCGGTGCCCATTTCATGATTGGCATTGCCTGGAAAAGACATGGTTCCCTGTAGTCTGATATTCTTGAAACCGGCGGCCTCGAATATTTCGCCCGCGGTAATCACCATGTCTTTTTGCATCGCTTTCTCGTTCCCGCGGAACGTGGCATCGACCGTGACGGTGTTTCGCCCGTACTTATCTTTCTGTTCCGTGTTAAGGGTGACCCGGTTGTCAGGATATGGCAGGCATTCACCAAACCCGGTCAGCCCGGCAGTCCATGGCCCAGGGATAGTAGCGGCCTGCTTGAGTTCGGCACCGATAACATCTTTGGAAGAAGCGTACCACCATCCGGAGCGACTGGCGCCCCCACCGTGATAGTAGCCGCGAACAAAATCGTTTCGCTGTTCCCGCAGGTTTCTGAATCTGGGAATAGTAAATCCGATTGGCTTTCGGCCTTCATAATATTGATCCTCATACCCCTCGACTGATGCGGAAAGTCCCATACACTTGTGGTGATCCATCAGGTTTCGTCCAACCTGGTCGCTGCCATTGCCCAATCCGGTGGGGAACCGGTTCGAAGTCGAGTTAAGCAGGATGAAAGCGGTAGCTACAGTGGCGGCATTCAGGAAGATGATGCGCGCATAGTACTCCTGTGTTGTCAGCGTTTCCGTGTCGATCACCTCAACACCGGTTGCTCTTTGCTTCTGCTCGTCGTACAGCACCCGGTTGACCAGTGCTTTGGTTTGCAACGTCAGGTTTCCGGTTTCAAAGGCAGCGGGTAATGTGCTGGCATTGGTGCTGAAATAGGCGCCGTACGGGCAGCCCCTGTGACAAAGGTTGCGGTATTGACATTGACCCCTACCCTTGACAGGCTGCGTCAGGTTAGCCGATCGCCCGACAATGACAGGACGGTCCGGATATCGCTGCGCTAAAGCGGATTGAATATGCTTTTCCACGCAATTCATCTCCATCGGAGGCTGAAACTCGCCGTCGGGGAGGTGGGGAAGTCCATCGCGATTACCGCTCACGCCAATAAACCGCTCCACATAATCGTACCACGGCGCAATATCCTTGTAGCGAATAGGCCAGTCTACGCCATGTCCATCGCGGGCATTAGCTTCAAAGTCGAGGTCGCTCCAGCGCAGGCATTGTCGCGACCACAGGAGTGACCGCCCGCCGAGTACGTCAGCCCTTACCCAGTCAAACCGGTTGGCCTCCGCGTATGGGTTTTCCAGGTCATTGATGTAGAAGTGCTGATTGTCTTGCTGGAAAGACCAGTGACGTGCCTGTATGTGCTTGACGCGTTTTTGTTCCTGCGTCAAACGCCCCCCAAATGGGATTTCCCATAGGTCTTTTGTTGCCGTCGGGTAGTTGGGATGTTGAACGGGTTTTCCCCGTTCCAGCATCAGCACCTTGAGACCATGTTCGCACAGTTCTTTGGCAGCCCATCCCCCGCTGATGCCTGACCCGACTATGATTGCATCATAGGTGTGCTGTTGCCTGGCTTTAATGTTGAGGTTCATGGTGAGGGAACAAGATCAAAAAACTTTTGGTAAGCAGAAAAGGAAGTTTTTTTAGACGGTGCAAATTGTTTTGCCCTCCTGGCATTGTCAAGGAATTTAGCCCGATGAAGACAAGACGGGAGAATTAGATGAAGGCATGAGATTTTTCTTTTCCTTTCGGGAGAATCGGGCCAACCAGATCATGATATTTTTGAAAAAAGATAATACGGGCTTTAATCCGAAGGTTTCCTGATATATTTTTGCCCAATTTTGTTCACGCCTTTCCCCAAATAGATGCCACGAGACAGAAGTATCCGTTCCGTACTGATCATAGGAAGCGGTCCGATCATTATTGGGCAAGCCTGCGAGTTTGACTACTCCGGCTCCCAGGCTGCGAGATCGTTGCGCGAAGAAGGTATCGAAGTGGTGTTGATCAATTCGAATCCCGCCACGATCATGACCGACAAGGTGACGGCGGACCACGTTTATCTGAAGCCTCTCACGAAAAAGTCCATACGGGAAATCCTCGAAAAACACCATATCGATGCTGTTCTGCCGACGATGGGGGGCCAAACGGCTCTCAACTTATGCATTGACTGTGAAAAAGCGGGGATGTGGCAGCATTACGGCGTGCGCATCATCGGGGTTGACATCAAGGCCATTGAAACAACGGAAGATCGCGAGAAATTCCGGTTGAAAATGCACGAGCTTGGTGTTAAGGTCTGCAAGGGTGCCACGGCGACATCCTTCCTACAGGGAAAGGAAATTGCGCAGGAGATAGGCTTTCCGCTCGTGATCCGGCCCTCCTATACGCTTGGAGGTACCGGAGGTGGTTTTGTCAATAATCCCGACGACTTCGACGACGCACTCAATCGAGGTTTGCACGCCTCGCCTATTCATGAAGTGCTCGTCGAGCAGAGTATTTTGGGCTGGAAGGAATTTGAACTCGAATTACTGCGCGATAGCAAGGGCAACGTAATCATTATTTGCTCAATCGAGAATTTTGATCCGATGGGAATTCACACCGGCGATTCCATCACTGTGGCGCCGGCGATGACCCTTCCCGATACGACGTATCAACGCATGCGCGATCTGGCCATCAGGATGATGAATGGTATCGGCCAGTTTGCCGGTGGCTGCAATGTGCAGTTCGCCCTGGATCCCGACAACTACGATAACATCATCGGCATCGAGATCAATCCTCGTGTATCGCGCTCGTCTGCACTGGCCTCGAAGGCAACAGGCTACCCGATCGCGAAGATCGCAGCGAAACTTGCAGTGGGCTATAATCTTGACGAACTCAGAAACGCGATAACGGGAACAACCACGGCATACTTCGAGCCCGCCCTGGACTACGTGATCGTAAAAATTCCCCGCTGGAATTTCGACAAGTTCCACGGCGCCGACCGAAGCCTCGGGTTGCAGATGAAATCGGTGGGTGAAGCGATGGGTATCGGCCGCAACTTCCAGGAAGCGTTGCAAAAAGCCTGTCAGTCGCTGGAGATCCGGAGAAATGGAATTGGCGCTGATGGCAAGTCGCTTACAAAACAGGAAGAACTCCTCTACAGCCTGGAACACCCGACCTGGAACCGGATATTCCACCTGTACGACGCGATCAAGCTGGGGATACCGATGAAGACCGTCCAAAAAATCACCAGGATTGATCGCTGGTTCCTTGATCAGATTGAAGACCTGGTCGAGTTTGAAAAAGAGATCGAAAAATTCAATATCAAGACTATTCCCGCTGACCTGATGCGCAGGGCAAAGGAAAAAGGGTTTGCCGACCGACAAATCGCCCACATTCTTGGATGCTTCGAAAGCGAGGTCAACAAGCGACGCAAGGAGTTAGGAGTTCACCGGGTATATAAACTTGTCGACACCTGCGCCGCCGAGTTCGAAGCGAAGACGCCTTATTATTATTCCACGTTTGATGCCGAGAATGAGTCGAAGAGTTCCGACAAGAAAAAGGTAGTTGTACTTGGATCTGGCCCCAATCGAATCGGTCAGGGTATCGAGTTTGACTATTCATGCGTGCATGGCGTGCTGGCCGCAAAAGAGTGCGGTTATGAGACGATCATGATCAACTGCAACCCGGAAACAGTCTCCACCGACTTTGATATTGCTGATAAATTGTACTTCGAACCTGTCTTCTGGGAACACCTTCACGACATCATCGAGCATGAAAAGCCCGTAGGGGTAATTGTGCAACTGGGTGGCCAGACAGCCTTGAAGCTTGCGGAAAAGCTTCACAAAACCGGAGTAAAGATTATCGGTACGTCGTTCGATGCGCTCGACCTGGCGGAGGACCGCGGGCGTTTTTCCACGTTATTGAAAGAATTGCAAATCCCGTATCCTGAGTTTGGCGTGGCGACTAACGCCGAAGAAGCAGTGGAGGTCTCCAAGACTATCGGCTTCCCGTTATTGGTGCGGCCGTCCTATGTGTTGGGTGGTCAAAGCATGAAAATCGTGATCAACGAACAGGAGTTGGAGAATCATATCCTGGATATCTGGAAGCACTTGCCCGAAAACAAGGTTCTTCTTGATCATTTCCTCGACGGCGCGATCGAAGCCGAGGCGGATGCTATATCCGATGGACACGATGTGTACATCATCGGGATCATGCAGCATATCGAGCCGGCAGGGATTCACTCCGGCGACTCGTATGCCGTGCTTCCTCCTTACAACCTGGGCGATTTCGTCGTCAAGCAAATTGAACACTATACCCATAAGATCGCTTTGGCGCTGCAAACGGTCGGGCTGATTAATATCCAGTTTGCCATCAAGCATGATCGCGTTTATGTTATTGAAGCGAATCCGCGTGCGTCGCGAACAGTGCCGTTCATCTGCAAGGCATACGACGAACCCTACGTCAATTACGCGACCAAGATTATGCTGGGCGAGCGGAAATTGCGGGACTTCGACTTCAAACCAACGAGGAGAGGCTATGCGATCAAGGAGCCCGTGTTTTCATTCAACAAATTTCCCGATGTCAACAAGGAACTCGGACCAGAGATGAAGTCGACAGGAGAGTCTATCTATTTCATCGACGATCTTATGGATGACTATTTTATGAAGATCTATTCCGAGAGGAACTTGTATCTCAGCCGGTAGAAGTTGCGAATTCAGCCACCGAAGCTTGAATCGACCTTTTAGGGAAAATCGAGGTTATGGTAATTGGCTATTTAAAAGCCGAACCTCTACCTTTGATTTTCAGTTTATACTGGTAAAGAAGAATCCGCCATGCTAAAATTCCTGCTGATCCTGGCCCTGGTCGTCTACATTGTTTACAAACTCGGCTCATTATTTTACCGGGCAGGGGCCGCGTCGCAACAATTTCGCGACGCCCAAAAGCGGAACTTCGACAGCCACTCGGGCTCCAATGGGAAGGCACGGAAATCAGACGGCCGCGTTAAGGGCGGTGAATACATCGACTACGAGGAAATCAAGTAGTTCGCAAGGCTGTGAAAGTCCATTTCTATAAATATCAGGCGACTGGCAATGACTTCGTGCTAATCGACAACAGGGAAGGTGAACTATCCCTGTCGCGCGAGCAAGTTTCTGCTATTTGCGACAGAAGACTGGGCGTCGGTGCCGACGGCGTAATGCTTGTCGAACGCCATCCTGATGTCGACTTCAACCTCGTCTATTATAACAGGGACGGCTCTCAAAGCCTTTGCGGAAATGGCAGCCGGGCAGCAGTGCGATTTGCTTCATCACTGGGAATGGTGAACGGCAAGGCACTGTTCCACGCGTTCGACGGCAAGCACGCTGCTGAGTTGACGAGTGGCGGGACGGTAAGACTGAAGATGAGCGACGTCCAGGAGATCAAGTCAGTACATGGAGGATGTTTCCTGGATACCGGTTCGCCCCATTACGTGCGGTTCGTCGAGGATGTTCATAATTACCCTGTTTTTGAAGAGGGAAAGAAGATTCGACAGCATCCAAACTATTCGCCCGGAGGCACCAACGCTAACTTTGTCCAGTTGCTGACCGGCAACACCATTTTTGTGCGTACCTATGAGCGAGGCGTCGAGGATGAAACTCTTTCATGCGGAACGGGCGTGGTGGCTTCCGCCTTGGCCGTATCACGACTGGGTTACTCGTCACCGGTGAACATACGGACGCGCGGCGGTGATCTTCAAGTTGAGTTCAAAACGGCCGGGCCGGGCAATACTACAGGCAGTCAGGCCATATTTACAGACATTTACCTCTCCGGTCCTGCCAAAATGGTCTTTGATGGGTACTTGGAACTGTAATTGATCTCCCTGAAGTCCTAAAAAGCCATTAACTTTAGGCCCTTTTTGAAGCCTCTTGTGCCGGTTGAACGTTCATTCAGACGGCGCGACATATACGAACGATTCGCATGCTAAAACTCATTGCCAAGATCTTTGGAACAAAATCCGAGAAAGACATCAAGCGCATTGTGCCGCTGGTAGAACAGAGCAAACAGGAGTACGAAAAGCTCCAAGCCATCACCAATGACCAGCTGCGCGACGAGACGCGAAAGATCCGGGAACAAATCGATAGTGAACTCAAGCCGATAGACGATAACCTGGCTGCCCTCCATCAAAAGATAGCCGACAATCCCGACCTCGACATCAACGAGAAGGAGACCATTTTCTCCCAAATCGACAAGATCGAAGAAGAGCGCAATAAGGAACTAGAGAAAGTTCTCATGAAAGTGCTCCCAAAGACATTCGCGATCGTTCGCGAAACGGCGCGCAGGTTCAAGGAAAACGAACAGCTTGAAGTTACGGCTGAGGATTACGATCGCGTCTATGCCGCGACGCACGAGAATGTGAAAATCGATGGTGACCGGGCCATTTGGTACAACAAATGGATGGCGGGAGGAAACATGATTACCTGGGACATGGTCCACTACGACGTGCAACTTATTGGCGGCGTCGTTCTGCATCAGGGTAAGATTGCGGAGATGGCGACTGGTGAGGGTAAGACCCTTGTGGCTACACTACCGGCCTTCCTCAATGCCCTATCCCGCCGCGGCGTCCACATCGTTAACGTGAAAAACTACCTGGCCACTCGCGACAGTGAATGGATGGGCCCTATATTTCAGTTCCACGGTATTACCGTGGATTGCATCGACAAGCATCAACCGCATTCGACCGGCCGGAGAAATGCTTATAAGGCCGACATCACATACGGTACAAACAACGAATTTGGATTCGACTACCTGCGTGACAACATGGCCCGCGATCCTGAGGAGCTCGTGCAGCGTAAACACCATTTCGCAATGGTCGACGAGGTGGATTCCGTGCTCATCGATGAGGCTCGCACACCCTTGATCATATCAGGTCCCGTTCCGCGGGGCGACGAGCACGAGTTCTCCGATCTGAAGCCACGTATCTTTAAGCTTGTCGAGGCGCAGAAAAAGCTTGTCAATGAGTACCTCAACTCTTCGCGCAAATTCATGTCCGAAGGGAATGAGAAGGAGGCGGGACTTCCCCTTTTCAGGGCGCACCGGGCGATGCCGAAGTACAAACCGTTAATCAAGTTTCTGAGCGAAACGGGAATCAAGGCTGTATTGCAGCGCACCGAGAACTTCTACCTCGCCGACAACAAGCGCAACATGCCAGAGGCCGACAAGCCGTTGTACTTTGTCATTGATGAAAAAGACAACAGTGTCGAGCTTACGGAGAAAGGAATCGACCTGATAACCGGGGAAGGTGAGGATCCGAGATTTTTCATTCTGCCGGAAATTGGAACCGAACTGAGCAAACTCGAAAAAGACCCGGAGCTCGATGACCACACGAAACTTCAACGGAAAGAAGAGCTGATTCGGGACTACCAGGTGAAATCTCAGCGCATTCACAGCGTCAATCAGCTCTTGAAAGCCTACACGCTGTTTGAAAAAGATACTGAATATATCATCGTCGATGGGAAAGTGAAGATTGTCGACGAGCAAACCGGTCGTGTGCTGGATGGCCGACGCTACTCCGACGGACTGCACCAGGCTATTGAAGCAAAGGAAAACGTCAAAGTTGAAGATGCAACCCAGACGTATGCTACCATCACCCTGCAGAATTACTTCCGGATGTACCACAAGCTGGCCGGTATGACCGGCACGGCCGAAACGGAAGCGGGTGAACTTTGGGACATCTATAAGCTCGACGTCGTTGTTATCCCCACTAACAGGCCCGCGGTCCGAAAGGATTTCGATGACCTGGTTTACAAGACAACACGTGAGAAGTTCAATGCGGTTATTGAAGAGATTGTCCGGCTGACCGAAGCAGGCAGGCCTGTTTTGGTTGGAACAACTTCCGTTGAAATATCCGAGCTGGTCAGCAGGCTTCTCCAGCTTCGGAAAATCAAACACCAGGTCTTGAATGCCAAACAGCACCAGCGCGAGGCCGAGATCGTAGCTGAAGCTGGTAAGCCTAGCACGGTAACGATTGCCACGAATATGGCCGGCCGGGGTACTGACATCAAGCTTACTCCGGAGTCGCGAGCCGCCGGCGGACTCGCCATTATCGGCACGGAACGTCACGAGTCCAGGCGTGTAGACCGTCAGTTGCGCGGTCGTTCGGGCCGTCAGGGAGACCCGGGAACGTCGCAGTTTTACGTGTCGCTCGAGGATAACCTCATGCGTTTATTCATGCCCGAACGCATTGCGCGGATCATGGACCGCCTTGGGTTAAAGGAAGGCGAAGTGATCCAGCATTCCATGGTTACCAGCTCTATCGAGCGTGCTCAAAAGAAAGTCGAAGAGAATAACTTCGGTATCCGGAAGAGGCTGCTTGAGTATGACAACGTCATGAATGCGCAACGTGAGGTGATCTACAAGCGACGCCGCAATGCCCTGTTCGGCGAACGCCTCGAGCTCGACATCCTCACGATGATGTTCGATACCAGTGAAGACCTCGTGATTAACGCCAAGAATGCAGAAGACTACGAGAGCTTACGCTTGAATGCGCTCAGCACACTCGGTCTCGACTATGAGCTCGCAAGGGAGGACTTTGAACGACTCGACGTTAGCAAACTTACGGAGGACCTCTATAATAAGGCACTCGGGCACTACCACCAGAAGAATAAGATGGTGGCCGAGAAAGCATTGCGGGTCATTAAGGAAATTCATCGGACCCGAGGGGCTACTATCGAGAATATTCTTGTACCGTTCTCCGATGGGTCAAAGACGATCGGCGTTGCGGCCAACCTGGAGAAATGCGTGCAGACCAACAATGCAGAGCTGATCAAGGCCATGGAGAAAATGATCACCCTGGACATTATCGATCAGCTTTGGAAAGAGCATCTGCGTGAAATGGATGACCTCAAACAGTCCGTTCAGAACGCTGTCTATGAGCAGAAAGACCCGTTGCTGATCTATAAGTTCGAAGGCTTTGAATTATTCAAACGATTCATCGCTAAAGTCAACGAAGACACCATTTCGTTCCTGCTCAAGGCCGATATCCCTGTTCAGGAGCCGGAAAATGTGCAGGAGGCCCGCACGCAGCAACGTCGCACCCGGTTGAACGAGCAGAAGGAAGAGTCGCGATCACTGCTGAGTGGCGGTGGCGGCGGCGGAGCGGCTCAGCCGCAAACCGACCGACCTCCTCAGGAAAAGGTGATGCCTGTCAAATCCGAAAAAATAGCGGGTCGAAACGACAAAGTGAGCGTTAAATACTCGGACGGAAGAGTTGTTCGCGACGTTAAGTATAAACGTGTTGAGGATGACATACGAAACAACCGTTGTATCATCATCGACTAACTAATTGCGTAAGCCAATGCCGGGACAGATCTCAAAATTTCTCTATCCTCTTGTTGTTTGCTGGATTGCAGCGTCAAACCTGTCATGTTCCTCCAGAATTACCGGCTCGGCATCAAGCACCGGGAAGTATACTGAAGACTTATCTGCCTTAAGGGTAATCCCGGCTCCGACCGACACGGCTAAGGTGACCATCCCGGTCAATACCGAAATTCCGCGGGACCCGTCGGTATATGTTGAAGCCAGGCACGCCATAAACAATTCACTGGATATGGTGCTCGACAGTATCAGCCGATATAACCTGCAAAACGGAGTCGTCGACGGCTTCACAATTCAGGTCTATTCAGGCACGAAACGCGAGGAAGCGCTCAATGTCAAGAAACAAATCGCGATCACGCTGCCCGATCTGGAGGCTGACGTTCAGTATGTGCAGCCCAATTTCAGGGTGCGTACGGGAAAGTACTTTACCCGGCTTGAAGCTCAGCAGGATTATCTGACCATCAAGCGATATTTCCCGAACGCGATAGTAATTCCTGACCGGATTTCGTTCAACAATTAGAATTTCCCGAACTTAAGTGTGGCATAGACCGATGTACCACTCAGGTCATTGTCCGAAAGTCCCGCCGCCTTGCTGTTAAAGACTGCGCGGTATGAAACGCCAGGACTGAACCGCAACCACTTGAATAAATTCATCTCAACCGAGACGCCTGGCTCTGAGACAAAAAACCAGTTTGAATCGTGAGGATTGTTATCGAAGTCATCCCAATACTCCTCATCCCAATCGTAGCGACGGTATTGCACAGTGAATCCAGGTCCGTTGAAAGAGTGGAAGGCCAGATGTATAGCGCGGTTAGACCACAGCGTGTATTCCAGCATAAGGCCAAATTGGCCGTATTGGTAACTCATATTTTCGCCGGGGGTGACGCTGAACTGTTCGGGTACAGGGATGTTGTTGGTAAGTGAACCACCCGAAATTCCAACAAGAAACTTGTGGTTAATGAACCAGCCGCCATAGGCTTCCACCATGTTTGCGAACTTCCCGTCAATGCGGGTAAACTTGTTTACTACCGCGCCGTAGCCGCCCGAGGCGTGGTATGAAGATGACTTAAACAGGGTTTTGATCTCGTAGTCCTGGCAAAGGGCAACTGCCGGCAGCAGGAACGCCACGAGCATTAACTTTATGCGATTTTTCATATTGTAATTGATTTACACGCTCAGGACAACCGTCCCGGCGCTGACCCCTAGTGGCACCCGGCAAACTTTGTTAATTTTGGGCCTTTTCCTTAAGTCATGGACATTCTTCGCCAAATACAATCGCTGTCAGAAAAATACAGCGGCCGCGTGATCAGTCAGCGTCGTCATCTGCACGCGAATCCGGAATTGTCCTACCAGGAGTTTGGCACTGCGAAGTTTGTCGCTGAAGAACTAAGGGAGATGGGTCTCGAGCCAAGGGAAGGAGTAGGTACGACGGGAGTAATGGTGGAGATTAAGGGTCGCAATCATACAGCGAAAACAGTTGCACTCAGGGCGGACATGGATGCGCTCCCTATCCATGAACAGAATGATGTCTCCTATCGCTCAAGAGTCGACGGGGTCATGCACGCCTGTGGTCATGATGTGCATACTTCTTCGTTGCTGGGCACGGCGATGATCCTGAATGAAGTAAAAGAGCAGTTCGAGGGGACCGTCAGGTTGATCTTTCAGCCTGGAGAGGAGAAGAACCCCGGTGGAGCATCGTACATGATTCGCGATGGCGCCCTAAAGGATCCGGAGCCTGCAGGAATCATTGGCCAGCATGTGTTCCCCCTGTTGCCTGTTGGCAAGATCGGTTTTCGGGAGGGCATGTACATGGCCAGCTGTGACGAGATCTATCTCAAGGTGATCGGGAAAGGCGGTCATGGCGCGGCGCCTGATCTCGCCATTGATCCTGTTGTGATCGCCTCGCACATTATTATTTCCCTGCAACAGGTCATCAGCCGCAATGCAAAACCCAGTCAGCCTACAGTCCTTACGTTCGGAAGGATCATCGGTGAAGGAGCGACCAACATTATTCCCAATGAAGTTAACATTTCAGGAACCTTCCGCGCCATGAACGAGGAATGGCGCGAAGATGCGCTCGCAAAGATCCGGAAGATGGCGGAGAGCATCGCCGAAGGAATGGGTGGTAAGTGCGAAGTGAATATTTCCCGAGGCTACCCGTACTTGCAGAACGATCCTTCCCTCACCCGGCGGATTCGGAAAGCGGCAGAGGCATACGTGGGTAGGGAGAATATTGTTGAGCTCGACATTACCCTTGGCGCCGAGGATTTTGCTTACTATTCTCAGGTGATTCCGGCGGCGTTCTACAGATTAGGAACGCGGAATGAAAAAAAGGGATTCACCTCGTATGTGCACACGCCGACCTTTGACATCGACGAGGATGCGCTGAAACTCGGACCGGGCCTTATGGCCTGGATGGCCGTTCAGGAGCTGCTTCCCCAATGACTTTCGTCGTCTGGTTATCGGGGTTTGGTCACTGTGGAATGATTTTATAATGTGGAAATTGCGCCTCCTTTAATGATTTTCATTGCTTTTTTTCGATTAAAATGTCTGTCTATATTGCATAAGAAGTACGATTCATGTTACGGGATTCAATAGCGAAATTTTTCAAGGTCGACAACCTGATTGGCAATCTCACCGGATATGTTGAGACACGGATTGAATTGGTCAAGGTTGAAGCAAAAGAGGAACTTTCGAAGGGATTGAGCACGGCTGTTGTTTACCTATTGGTGGCATTTGTTTTTGCACTCGTCATCGTATTCGCTAGCGTGGCGGTTGGACTGGAGCTGGCAGAGATCGTTGGCGGGCTATGGGCATTCATAATTATTTCGGGGTTCTACCTTTTGGTTGGCGGACTTCTGGTTGCGTATCGCCAACCGTTAATAGATATGGTCAACAGGCGAATTTCGGCGATGTTAAACAAGAAAAAGTAAAGTCTTATGGAAAGGCTAGGGACTGACGATCCGGTGAAAGGCCAATTGTTGAAAAAGTCGGCGATGCACCGTGAGCAATTGGAGGAAGAAGTGAAATTGATTTCGGACAAGACACAGCAGGTGCTGACTACGGCGCTGGTCATCGGAGGCGCGCTGGCCGTTACCTACTTGCTGGTCACGAAATTCACGTCCGGGTCACGCCCCCGGAAGAAGTCAAAGGTTCCCAAGATCAAGCTGGTCCAGGATGATCGCCAGGAAGACGAGGAAGAAGTCGCTCATGCTCCCGAGGGGCCCAGCGTCATGTCACAGATCGGCACTGCGCTCGCCAGTCAGGTCACGGTCTTCCTGCTGGCACTAGCCAAGGAAAAGTTGACGGAATTCCTGACTGCTCAGTCGGAGAAGAAAAATCAGGCTAATGAATCTGCTGAATAGTCTGCGGGATCGTCATCGACTTGGAAAAAAGTCGATTGCTGTCTTGATTGATCCCGACAAGGTGGAGGATACACAACGCCTTCATTACCTTGTCAATCTGGCGAGCGAAAATTGTGTTGACTTCTTTTTTGTGGGAGGGAGCATGCTCACCACTCAGAACCTCGGCGATGTGGTCAGGCAAATCAAAAAGAGCGTTAATCTCCCCGTCGTTCTTTTCCCGGGCAATTCGATGCAAATCGACTCGTCTGCTGACGCCATCCTGTTCCTTTCTCTAATCTCCGGCCGGAATCCCGAACTTCTCATCGGACAGCACATTGCCGCCGCGCCCATTCTGCGCAATACAAGACTTGAAATCATCCCGACGGGCTACATGCTGATCAATTCGGGGAGGATTACCTCGGTTGCGTATATCAGCAACACGACACCCATACCGGAGGACAAGTATTCGGTTGCGGCCTGCACCGCGATGGCCGGCGAAATGTTGGGGCTCCAGGCCATATATCTTGATGCCGGCAGCGGTGCTGAACGGGAGATCAGCGCCAAGATGGTCGCCGCTGTCCGACGGGCAATTAACGTTCCGCTCATTGTCGGCGGCGGCATCAATTCCAGCCAGAAGGCCATGCGCGCTCTTGAAGCCGGCGCGGATATGATCGTGATTGGCAACGCCCTCGAAAAGGAACCAGACATGCTAATCGAGATTTCCGACAAGATTTACGAATGGAACCAACGCCTGATCGGCAAATAATCTTTTTTTGTAACCTGACGGGGCCAGGCGCATCAAATAGGGTATATCTAACCAAATCGTACCTTTATGCTCTACGTCATTATTGCCGTTTTTGCAGTGGCAGCCGTCCTGGGATTGGTGATCGCCAATGCAATAATCTCTAAGAAGCCGGAAACTCCTAAGGCCGCTGTTGTTGGGCACGGGCTGTTTGCGGCGACGGGATTGGGACTCTTGATCTACTACATGGTCGAGAATCCAGAGAACTATCCCAAGGCAGCGCTCATTATTTTTGTACTCGCTGCTGTCGGAGGAGCCGTGCTATTGGTGAGAGACCTCATGAAGAAGCAGGGGCCGGTGCCGCTCGTTATCGTTCATGCGCTGGCAGCTGTTGTGGCATTTGCCCTCCTGTTGGTGTTTGCACTCTTCTAACTCGTAGTTACGCAGCCCGGAGGTTGTCGGTATGAGGAGCGTTCTTGATTTGCCGGGATTGTCTCCGGGGTGGAAATAATTTGTCAGTATATGCCAGAGCTATTGGATTTTTCAAAGGCGATAAAGGATGTGTTGAGGGGCGACAAAGAACAATTCAGACACATCATCAAGGCTTGTAATCAGCCTTTATACCGAACGGCCCTGGTGATCCTGAAGAATCCAGCCGATGCGCAAGACGCTGTTCAGTCGGCTTATCTGAAAGCATATACTCACCTGGATACTTTTCGCGGTGATTCGGCATTTCTTACGTGGATAACAAGAATCCTGATCAACGAATGCAAAATGATGCTTCGACGAAGGAAGCAGACGTCAACATTGGAGCAGGATGAAGTCAGAAGCAAACAAGCATTAAACGAAGACGCTGTGGATACAATGCACAAGAATCAGATCAAAGGTATACTCGAATCCGCCGTGCTTGACCTTCCCGAGAAATACCGGATGGTGTACGTCGTTCGCGAAGTCAACGATTTCTCCACGCAAAAGACCGCAGCCATGCTCGGAATCAGTGAGGAGAACGTGAAGATCAGGCTTCACCGGGCCAAAGCGATCATTCGCGAAAACTTACTGCAGCAAGTAGATGTGAAGGAGCTATTTCCATTTGGGAACGAGCACTGCGACCTGCTTACCGAGCGGGTTATGCAACTGATCTATTCGATGCATCGGACACCGCGCGCCGTCATCGGATGAGTTCGCGGGAGATAACCATCTTCTGGATTTCCGTAGTGCCCTCGTAAATCTGCGTGATCTTGGCGTCGCGCATCAGGCGCTCAACATGATATTCCTTAACATAGCCGTATCCACCGTGGATCTGGACGGCTTCCGTCGTCACTTCCTGCGCGATCTCTGAGGCATACAGTTTGGCCATCGCCGCAGCCTTTACAAAATCTTTCTTTTGATCTTTCAGGTACGCGGCCTTGTGAATGAGCAGGCGGGCTGCATCGATCTTGGTAGCCATCTCGGCCAGCTTAAACTGGATTGCCTGGTGTTCGGCGAGCATCTTTCCAAAAGCCTTTCGCTCGCGGGCATACTTCAACGCCAGTTCATATGCGCCTGCGGCTATGCCCAGCGCTTGCGAAGCGATGCCGATCCGCCCTCCGTTCAGTGTCGCCATGGCAAAGTTGAAGCCAAAACCCTCATCCCCGATTCGATTCGCCTTCGGGACCTTCACATCCGTGAACATCAGCGAATGCGTATCGGAGCCCCGTATTCCCATCTTGTCTTCTTTCTTGCCTACCACGAATCCAGGCATACCCTTCTCAACAATAAGCGCGTTAATGCCCTTGTGCTTCTTGCTGGCGTCGCTTTGCGCGATGACGATGTAGACGCTGGCGCTATTGCCGTTGGTGATCCAATTCTTGGTGCCATTAAGCACGTAGTGATCGCCTTTGTCGATTGCCGACGTGCGCTGGCTCGTCGCATCAGAGCCGGCCTCAGGTTCCGAAAGACAGAAAGCGCCGATGATCTCACCCGTCGACAGTCGTTTCAGATATTTTTCCTTTTGTTCTTCGGTACCGTATGTTTCAAGGCCCCAGCAGACCAGCGAGTTGTTTACCGACATACACACGGCGGCCGAAGCGTCTACTTTCGAAATCTCCTCCATCGCCAGCACGTACGAGATGGAATCCATCCCCCCGCCATTGTATTTGGTATTCACCATCATTCCCATGAACCCCAACTCACCCATCTTTTTAACCTGTTCAGCCGGAAATTTTTGATGGGTGTCGCGGTCTATTACGCCCGGCGATAATTCTGTCTGGGCGAAATCACGGGCGGCCTTCTGAACGGCCCGGTGCTCTTCAGTAAGCTCGAAAGTCATACAGATGATTAAGTTATGAAATTTGGCCGGACATTCTGGGGAATTCGCGATCCAAAAAAGAAAAAAATAAGCCCGGGAAATTCCCGGGCTTGCAAAAATAGCTTGTGTTTTTAAACAACCAAATTTTATTCATCTCGGGCGCCGAGGAACATCATGACGTAGTATAGCAACGTCGTCAGCGCGCCGATTGCTGCAACCACATAAGTCATGGCCGCCCACTGAAGCGCATCCTTGGCCATATCGTGCTCCTGTCGGGTTACAATACCACGTGCTTCAACCCAGGCCAGGGCTCGTTTGCTGGCGTCAAACTCCACTGGCAACGTGACGAAGGCGAACAAGGTGAATACACCATAGCACGCAATGATGATTAACAGGGCCGTCTGCCAGGGCAATATACCCTGCGCAAAGAAGGCGCCGAACATCATCATCATGAACAGGAAGTTAATCACCTTCGCGCTCAGGTTTTGGATGGGCACCATGGCGGAGCGGAACTCCAGCATTTTATACGCAGTGGCGTGCTGGACGGCGTGACCGCATTCGTGTGCCGCAACTGCGGCCGCGGCCGCATTACGCCCATGATAAACTTCCTGGCTGAGATTAACAGTTTTGGTAGCGGGGTTGTAATGGTCAGTCAACTGGCCATCAACGCTTACCACCTTCACATCGTGGATCCCATTGTCGGCGAGCATCAACCGCGCTATTTCGCCCCCAGTCAGATCCCGGGACAGATGCGTCTGTGAATACCGGCGGAATTTGCTTTTCAACCTCGCGCTCACCATCCACCCGATTGCCATGAAGAAAAGACCAATAACTAATGCACCCATATCTTTTGTTAATTAATGATTGTTTTCGTCGGTGGTAAATATCAACCTTTGAGCCAATTTCGCAAACATGCCAAAACGGCATTACCTGGGTCGGCTTATCCTGGCAGACCGATTTCCAAATCTAGCGCTGCCCTGGCTTTTTCTTCACCAATAGAGAAGTCAGGACTAGTGAAATCGCACCACCGGCGATCATGATTGCCGTTTGCCAGCCGTGAAAGATGAACGTAAAAGCGACGGCGTCGGATTCATGAATGTGGTAAAGAAAAACCAGTCCCTGTGGGACCAAAACATGGTAGGATCCTGTTCCTCCAGGCAGGGGTGCGGCCATCGCAATTGAGCCGATCGCGAACATGCTCAACACGGCGGAAAAACCGAGATGATCGGTCTGAGGGAAGGCTTTGATCACGGTATAGCTCATCACAAAATAAAGCATCCAGATAGTCAGTGAATAGGCTATGAACAACCCCTTCCTTTTCAACTTAAATATTGAAAGCAGACCTTCGCGAAAACCCCGCCACGTCCTTTGCACAAACGAATTGAGTCGCTTGTTCTTTTTGATCAGCAACACCATTCCTGCCAGGAGTGCCAGGCCGACAAGCGCGATTATCGCCACCGTGCCGAGTCGTGATTGGCCAGCGGCAAAGGGCAGTGTCTCGATGAAGGCGAATAATTTCTCCGATTCGACAATGAATGCCAGGGCGAGAAGGACCAGGAGGCAAAGGACGTCAACGACTCGTTCAACGACGACCGTTCCGAATGAAATTTCGACGGGAGTCTTGTCAAGCTTGTACAGGTTGTAGCATCGTGTTACTTCACCGCCACGGGGAATGACCAGATTGATCAGGTATCCAACCATCAGGGAAAGGAAGCTGTAACTTAACCTCGTGTCATAACCTGCCGGCGCGATAAGCATTCTCCAGCGCTCTGCCCGCAGGAGGTGACTGGCCAGGGCAATTCCGGCCATTAGGTACAACCACCCCTTGTCGGCGCGCGCCCAGGTTTCAAGCAGGTAATCAAATTTGCCTTCGCCCTCGCCCGGAGAAAGACCCCTGAGCGAGAACCATATCAGCGCCACGGTTGTGGCAAGGATAACGACATATTGAAGGATGTTTTTGAAGCGCGAGGACACTATCTAGGTTGGATGTTGAGGATACGCGTCAAGATAATTTATTATCCGGCGTTGGGAAAACAATTGTAGGCTTGAAGGTTTTGGCTTTTTCAAATTTCATGGAAGCATAGGACACGATAATAACGATGTCACCGACTTGAGCCTTACGAGCAACTGGCCCGTTAAGGCACACTGTACCTGAGCCCCGTTCGCCTTTTATCACGTAGGTGTCGAGCCGCTCGCCGTTGTTTACATTTACTACTTGCACTTTTTCACCTTCGACCAGGTTGGCGGCGTCCATCAGATCTTCATCGATAGTAATGCTACCTACGTAATGCAATTCCGCCTGAGTGATTCGGGCTCTGTGGATCTTTGACTTGACTACTTCAATTCTCATTCCATCAATATAAAAATGCCAACCACACCCTCCGGTCAATCAAGAAATACATTGTCGATGAGCCTAACGGGCCCGACATACCCGGCTATGCAGAGGATGGCGCAGCTTGCTGCTTCAACATTTTCAAGGGGCTTTAAGTTTACCCTATCGGCCACTTCAAAGTATTCGAGTTCGACGCCGGCTTGGGCGGCGATCAATTCGGAAACGGATTGCTTCACGCTGGAGATTGATGCCCGCCCGAGCAGTTCCTTCCGGGCCATCATCAAAGCCTGAAAAAAAATATTGGCATACTGCCGCTGGTCAGGTGTTAGCCGCAGATTTCGAGAGGAGAGTGCGAGCCCATCCGGTTCGCGTAACGTCGGTACGCTGTGCAATTCCACACCGAAGTGCAGTTGTTGCGCCAGCTGCCGGATGATCGCAAATTGTTGCCAATCCTTTTGACCAAAGTAAGCGTGGTCCGGCCGGATGATATTGAAGAGCGATGCAACAATGACACCAACACCGCTGAAATGTCCTGGTCTGAATTTGCCTTCCATGACCTTATCCAGTTCTCCAAAGTCCAGTGTGATGGATGAGGGAGCTGGATAGATCTCGCTGGTATCGGGAGCAAAAAGCACGTCACATTGAACTTCCTCCAGTAATTCGGTGTCTTCTTTTGGGGTTCTTGGATATGCCGACAAGTCGGAAGGGTTGTTGAACTGCGTGGGGTTGACAAAAATGGTACTTACCGTGATTTCGTTTTGCGATTTTGACGCCTCAATGAGCGCTAAATGACCCTTGTGAAGCGCTCCCATTGTGGGTACTAAACCTATGCTTTTGCCGCTCAGCCTCAATTGTTTCAGATGGGTTTTTAGAGGGGCTATTTGCTTGAAAATCTTCATTTTAGGCCGCTTAGGCACAAGGGTCGCAAAGATAGGTTAAAACTGAAAATAAGTTGAACAAGGGGGTAATTTTTTGTACTTTTGTCGCTCTAATTTCCGTTCTACTCTAAATTTCAAATAATATGTCAAAAATCCGTATTCTTTATGTAGCCAGCGAGATCAACCCATTCCTGCAAACGTCCGAGGTTGCTGATTTTGTGCGGAAACTTCCCCAGGCTATGCAGGAGAGGGGTATGGAGATCCGGATTCTGGTGCCCAGGTTCGGTATCATCAACGAGCGTAAGAACAGGCTGCATGAAGTGGTAAGGTTGTCGGGGATCAATATTTCGGTGGGTGACGAGGAGAAGCCGCTGATCATCAAGGTCGCTTCTATTCCAAACGCGAAGCTCCAGGTCTATTTCATCGATAACGAAGACTATTTCCATCGCAAGTCAGTGTTCCATGATAAGGAAAACAACTTTTATGAGGACAATGACGAGCGCGCAATCTTCTTTTGCAAGGGCGTGATTGAAACCGTCCGCAAACTGGGATGGGCTCCCGACATCGTGCATTGCAACGACTGGATCACCAGCTTTATACCGTTGTACCTGAAGACCACGTATAAGAATGATCCCCTGTTTAAGAACGCCAAGACGGTGTTCACGATTTATAATAATCACTTCAACCATAAATTCAAGGCGTCGTTGCTCGATAAGGTGAAGATGATGGATATCTAAGAAATCATGTTGGGCAACCTGAATACTG
>CAZLWX010000035.1:0-33209 GCA_964563295.1 uncultured Roseivirgaceae bacterium
GCGGTTGGCTGTTGGCTGTTGGCCTTTAGCCTTTGGCCTTTGGCTTTTGGCCTTTGGCCTTTGGCCTTTAGCCCTTGGCCTTTAGCCTTTGGCCTTTAGCCCTTGGCCTTTAACCTTTGGCCTTTAACCTTTGGCCTTTAGCCTTTGGCCTTTAACCTTTGGCCTTTGGCCTTTAGCTCTTTTTCATCTAAGACGTTGATTTTCAACGGGAAACCCTAATTAGAAAAATTCCAAATAGCTTATTTTGAATTAATCTAAATAAATATATTTGCGTCAGAGATTGAAAATTAGAAAAAACTAAACCGTGAAAGTGAAGCACATTCAACCGCTCTTGTTCCTGATACCCTTTTGTTTAACCGTCGCCTCTTGCGATAATGACGAAATCAAACCCGGCCTTCGACCAAAGATTGACTACAACACCTTGACTGCCAGCACGTCCTATCCGGATGCTTTTGTGGACGACGAAGGGGTATCGACTGTCGACCTGACGGAAGGAAATACCCGGTTGAAGATGTTCCAGGCACTCAATAGTTATATGTCGACTACTATTTCTGCCAACGAGCACATTGAGGCGGTGCGGCTCCAAAACATGTTCGACAACTCCGGCAATCCGTTTGCCGACATCGAATCCATGTCCATTTCGGGCGACCAGCTGAACAGTTCGGGGTTGGCCTTGAGAAATGTTGTAGGCTCTTCACGATCGGCGGCCGAGCAAGAAGTTATTCGCGGAAGACTTGAAGAATTTTTTGGTCGGATAGAAGAAATCAGCCATGCGGTTTCAGAGACCGCATCCCAGGGCGTTGCCGGAAAGTTGGGCTCGCGACTCGTGGATGAAGATGGCATAGAACTCAATCAAATTATTCAGAAGTCGCTTATCGGCGCCCTTCAGCTAGATTATATCGGCAACGTTCTGCTCGATGAAGGCCTGAGTGCCGACAATCAAGCGTTGGTTTTAGGGAAGAATTATACTGAGCTAGAACACAACTGGGATATCGCCTACGGGTTGCTCACAACTAATCCTGTCTACCTCGCCGGTTCAACCGACTCGGAACGAGGAACTCCCGAATTCGGCGCGGGTTCTTATATATGGGAGTATAACAAGAGCCACTATGCTGACATTCACCCGGCATTCCTCCGCGGAAGAGCGGCAGTAGTGAACAACGATGTCGCTGAAATGCAGGAACAAGCACTCTTTATAAGAACAGAGTTTGAACGCGCCCTTGCCAATGCCGCATTGGGTTATCTCGGAAAATGGAAGAACGGCGCCACCGATGCCGACCGCGCACACGCCATTGGGGAGGGACTTGGATTCATTTACTCGCTGCGGTTTGCTGTTGTTCATGGTGGCGATGCCGCGTTCTCCGACGAAGTCCTCGAGTCGTTGATTGGCTCGGAAAACGGATACTGGGACTTGACCGCCGGGAAAATCAACGCGGCCGCCGACGCTATTCAGCAGAAGTTTGGCCTGTAGATGAGGATGCCACACATCAGCCGCATATTGCTTGGTGGTGTTGTGCTTGTGATGGCATGCGCGCTACAGAGCTGTGATCGAACAGATCCGAAAAAATCGGATTCCAAAGATCGCAAGCCGATGCTCATCCACTGGGCCGACGACATCATTATCCCTTCATACGAGAGTTTCAGAACGCAACTGGATGCGCTGGTAGAAGCCACCCATATTTTCAGTGCATCACCGGCGCCAAACACGCTCGCTGACCTGCGTGCAGCGTGGCAGGCAGCGTACATCGGGTGGGAAAAAGTGGAGATGTTTGAATTCGGCCCGGCGGACAAGTACACGCTCAGGAACTTCTATAATATCTATCCGGCTAACGTCGAGGCAATCTCGCAAAATATCATGAACCCTTCGGCCAACCTCGACGTGCCTGCAGCCTATCCGACACAAGGTTTTCCCGCGCTCGATTATCTGATCAATGGTGTGTCAGACACCGATGCTGGCATCGTTGAATTTTATGCGGCGGCAGCGGAGGGTCAAAGCCGCATTCAATATCTGAGCTTGCTCGTGACCCGAATGTCTGACCGGCTTGACAATGTCATCGCCGAATGGCAGACCTACCGGGATATTTTCGTGAGCAACACGGGCTTGGATGTAGGATCATCCACTGGTCTTGTCGTCAACGCATACGTATTGCACTACGAGCGCTTCATCCGATCAGGGAAATTCGGCATACCCTCGGGAGCGATGACGACAACGGGCGGGACGCGCTTTCCCGAACGCGTCGAAGCGGTTTACAAGCGCGATATATCGCTGACACTGGCAAGGACAGCTCATCAGGCGGTCATCGACTTCTTTAACGGAAAAAGTTTTGATTCTGCTGAAAATGGCCCATCATTCAAAAGCTACCTCGATGCCCTTGACGCGCGCGATATGATGTCCGGTGAGTTATTGTCGGAAATTATCGGAGGCCAGTTGGACATCGCCCATCACAGCATGGATCCAGTGAGTGAAGATCTGTACGATGAAGTCGTCAACAACAACGATCATATGATTGCTGTGTTCCGGGAAATGCAAGTCGCTACCCGTATGCTGAAAGTGGATATGACATCGGCCATGAGCATAACGATCACCTATACCGATAATGATGGTGACTGATAATGAGTAACGTCAAAACATATCTTGCCAGGACAACGTCCGCAGCGCCACTGGCTTTCTTTAGGATTGCGTTCGGCCTGATGATCGTGGTCGCCATGGTGAGGTTTTGGCTAAACGGCTGGATCGATGCGTTATATATTCAGCCTGCTTATTTCTTTTCTTACTACGGATTGGAGTTTGTGACGCCGCTCGGCTCAATGACCTATGCATTGTTCGCTGTTTGCGCACTATCTGCATTTTTCGTTGCCATCGGGTTTTTCTACCGGGCATCCTCGATCGCACTGTTCCTGAGCTTTACCTACATCGAGTTGATGGACAAGGCCACCTACCTGAACCATTACTATTTCATTAGCCTGATGTGTCTGATGCTGGTCTTCCTACCGGCAGGCCGTTATTTTTCTGCAGACGCATGGCGACATCCCCAACGGAGCGGCCCGGTTGTCAATCAGTGGGCCGTCGATTCGATCAAGATACTCGTTTGTTTGCTCTATTTCTTTGCGGGCCTGGCTAAAGTCAACAGCGACTGGCTGCTCCACGCGCTCCCATTAAAGATCTGGCTTCCGGCCAAGAACGATCTTCCGATGATCGGCGGACTCTTCAATTATATAGAGACTGCGTTCATCTTTAGCTGGCTTGGATGCTTGTACGACTTGTCGATTCCGTTCCTGTTGCTCTATCGAAAGACCAGGTGGCTGGCATTTGGGGCTGTCGTGGTCTTTCATGGACTCACGGCTGCGCTGTTCCCCATTGGAATGTTTCCCTACATTATGATTGTCACGGCGACAATCTTTTTCTCGCCCCAGGTGCATGAAAAGTTCTTCTCCATTCTTGGCAGATTGTTGAAACTCCCTTTACGAGTTACCGATCCGGTTGGCGATTCAGGGTATTCGCCCAGAATGTCAGGAGCAGTTACAACATTGATCGTTGTGTTCTTTCTGGTTCAGGTCGCGATGCCGTTGCGACATTGGTTTTACCCCGGCGAACTTTTCTGGACTGAGCAGGGCTATCGTTTTTCCTGGCGCGTTATGCTCATGGAAAAGGCGGGGTACGCGCAGTTTACCGTGAAAGACGAAACCGGCAAAGCTGTCGTCGTCGACAACAGCGATTTTCTTACGCCGCTACAGGAAAAAATGATGGCTACCCAACCTGACATGATTGTTCAGTATGCTCACATATTAGAAAAATACTATGGCGAACGAGGATTCCGCGGCCCGCAGGTGTATGTCGACTCATACGTCGCAGTCAACGGACGGCTTGGACAACCCATGATCGACCCGCGAATCAACCTCGCACTAATAGAAGACTCTTTTTCAGATAAATCGTGGATCGCACCATTTAATGACAAGATTTCAGGCTTATAGCATCCTGGCTCTCTGTTGCCTCCCATCCGTATTGTTTGGACAATATCGCTTGACGGGAATGGTGTTGTCAAATGAGGACAGCACGGCGGTACGCGAGTGCGCGATCTACCTGGATGAAGGCCAAAAAATGACCACGACGGACTCCCGTGGTAATTTTATCTTCAATGACGTCAGCAGCGGCGAACACCTGGTTCATGTCATGTCCGACGACTACGCCTATCAGGTGCTGCCGGTTTCTATTGACGATCGCAATCAGTCCATACGGGTCTTTGTCTTACCACGCGAGATGGTTTTGGGTGAAGTGGTCGTTAGCGATAGCCAGTCCGAATTCGGCTTTACGCGCATGCGACCAGTAGAGAACGTAGGGATATACGAGGGAAAAAAATCGGAGGTGATCATCCCGAGTCAGCTGGTAGCTAATCTCTCGACCAACAATGCCCGTCAGGTATACTCGCGGGTTGCCGGGCTCAACATTTGGGAGAATGATGGAGCAGGCCTGCAGCTTAGCATTGGTGGAAGAGGTCTCGATCCCAATCGCTCATCCAATTTTAATGTTCGCCAAAATGGCTACGATATCAGCGCCGACGCGTTGGGATATCCGGAAAGCTACTATACCCCGCCGATGGAAGCGATTGGTAAAATACAGATCGTTCGTGGCGCGGCCTCCTTACAGTATGGCACCCAATTCGGCGGACTGATCAACTTCATCATGAAGAAGCCTGTGGAGGACAAGCCCGTGGAGCTTGTGGCGCGTCAGACTGTCGGCTCCTTTAATTTTTACAATGCCTTCACAAGTGCAAGCGGTACCGTTGACAAGCTCGGTTATTACACATTTTTTCAATATAAGAAAGGCGATGGCTGGCGGCCGAACTCAGCATTCGACAACCATACTTTCTATGCGCACGTTGACTACGCTGCCACTCCTAAGACAAAAGTTGGAATCGATTTCACTCAGATGGACTACCTGGCGCAACAACCAGGCGGCTTAACGGATGAGATGTTCGCTCAAGATCCGAGACAGTCGAACCGGACACGGAACTGGTTTAAGGTAAATTGGAATCTTGCAGCCGTGCACGTCGATCACAAGTTCAATGAAACGGCGGAGTTTAACGCCAGAGTGTTTGGACTATCGGCCTACCGTTATGCGCTCGGGTTTCGCCCTAACCGCGTGGCGACAATCGATGACGGAAGCGGACGCGATCTCATAAAGGGGCGATTTGAAAATGTCGGCGCGGAGGTCCGGTTCCTTAAGCGATATGCAATAGGAGACGTTCCGTCGGTTGTCCTTATTGGTGCGCGCTACTTCCGCGGCCACAACCGCAGTGTGCAGGGGGAGGGGAGCAATGGGTCGGATGCCAATTTCCGCTATGACGCCATCGATAACCTCATCACCTATGAATATGAATTCCCGAACCGCAATACATCGGCCTTTGTGGAGGACATCTTCTTCCTTGGCGATCGATTCTCTGTGACTCCCGGCATTCGCTTTGAGCGGATCCACACGGCCGCGGAGGGATTTTATGGAAAAGAATACCGCGACCTCGCCGGCAATATTATCGAGCAGACCAGGACAAACGAGAGGAGGGAAAACGGCCGTCAGTTCATTATTGCAGGTGTAGGCATAAGTTATAAGCCGTTCAATCATGTCGAGGCCTATTCAAATTTGTCGCAGAATTATCGCTCCATAACATTCAGCGATATGAGGATCGCAAACCCTTCTTCGGTTATCGATCCCGGGCTGAAGGACGAAAGAGGCTATTCTTTTGATGCTGGCATCCGCAGCGATCAGAACGTATTGGTCAATTACGACGTCAGTTATTTTTTGCTCGACTATCGCAACCGCATCGGAGAAGTGCAGTTTTATGATGACATGAATCGGGTTATGCGGTTAAGAACGAATCTCGGAAGGGCCGTAGTACAAGGACTGGAGTCGTATGTCGAAGCTGACCTCGTGCGCCTGATGTACCCGCAGGTGCAGCGATGGAGCGGTGCCGCATTCCTGAATGCTGCGTGGCTTCACTCGCGCTATGTGGACAGCGGACTTCCTGGAATTACCGGGAACGAAGTGGAATTTGTTCCGCAGGTGAATATAAAAGGCGGATTCAGAGTCGGTTTTGATGATCTCCTGCTTTCGTTTCAATACTCATACTTGTCGCGGCAATATTCCGATGCCACCAACGCGGGGGAGGGAGGCGCTTCCGGAGTACTTGGAGTAATCCCCGCGTACGGCGTGATGGATGCTTCACTCTCGTATCAATTCAAACGCTTCAGGATTGAAACCAGTGTCAATAACGTGGCGAACCGCGCCTACTTCACCCGGCGCGCCACAGGCTATCCCGGACCGGGCATCCTCCCGTCAGACGGAAGGAGTTTTTACATGACGCTGCAGGTCAAGATTTGATTGGTATAGAACTTCACAAATCAAAAATCACCAACCGATAAGCTGCCGGCAGGCAGGTTGCAAATCCTTCGAAACTCGGTCGGGTTCCTGATCTACGATTGCTGATTGGCGATTTTGGATTTACGATCTGTAGAACCTCAGTCCCGACAGCAGTCGGGATCGTAAATCATCAATCGACAATAAATCGACAATCGTCAATCCATCAGACTCAATTTCAAAACGAAAGTCCGCGCAATGTTTGTTATATTGAAGGCTCATGCGTGTGCAATGAAACACAGGAATGTTTTTTCTTTTGGACTATTAAGCATCAGTGCTGTTGCGGTATGTCTGACGGTTACACGGTGCGGTAATAGTCCCGCCGACAAGCGGATTAAAGAGCTGGAACCTGCAAGAGCTGCAGCGATGGCGAAGGACATAGAAAACACTGTTGCGATAGAACTTGCCGATAGCCTTGAGATGACCCTGTGGGGTGTCGACTCCCTTGTAGCAGACCCGATCTCGATCGACATTGATGACCAGGGCAGGTTGTATTATACAAGGACCAATCGCCAGAAGAATTCTGAATTTGATATCCGTGGCCACCAGGACTGGGAAATCGGTTCCATACGGCTACAGTCCATTGAGGACAAGCGCGCATTTCTCAAGGATGTGTTGTCGCCGGCCAATAGCGACAAGAATGAATGGCTCACTGACCTTAATGGCGATGGTTCACACGACTGGAAAGATATGACCGTGGAGAAGGAACACGTCTACCGGATCGAAGACACGTCCGGTGACGGCGTAGCGGACCGTTCGCAACTTGTCGTGGAAGATTTCAACACAGAGGTGACTGACATCGCGGGGGCTGTGCTTTTTCATGAGGGTGACCTCTTTGTCGGCGTTGGGCCAGACATGTGGCGCATCCGCGATAATGACGGCGATGGATTGGCGGATGAAAAAACTTCCATATCCCATGGATATGGAATCCATATTGGCTTTGGCGGGCATGGCATGTCGGGCGCCGAGGTCGGCCCCGAAGGACGCATCTATTGGCAGATTGGTGATATTGGTTTCAATGGAGTCGGCGCCGACGGGACCAAATGGGAGTACCCCAACAATGGCGTTATTGTCCGGTCAGAGCCGGATGGAAGTGGCTTTGAAGTCTTTGCCTACGGCAACCGGAATACTCACGAGTTTGTTTTCGACGAATACGGCAATCTGATCAGCGAAGACAACGATGGCGACCATGCCGGCGAAAGCGAACGCATCGTTTACATTGTCAATGGTTCGGACACTGGCTGGCGAATCAACTGGCAATTCGGGAAATACCGCGATCCAGAGAACAACACCTACAAAGTGTGGATGGATGAGAAAATGTACCTGCCGAGATTTGAAGGGCAGGCGGCATACATAACTCCGACGATTGCCAACTTTGTCAGCGGACCATCGGGGATGTTGTATAATCCGGGCACGGCGTTAAACAAAAAATGGAACAACACATTCTTTATTGTCGAGTTTGTCGGCAACCCGGCTCGATCGGGAATTCATGCTTTTAAATTAAAACCCAAGGGTGCTTCGTTCGAACTTGGCGAGCACGAGATGATCATGAGCGGCGTTCTGGCCACAGGCATAGACTTCGGTCCCGATGGAGCCATGTACGTTGCCGATTGGCTCGAGGGGTGGAACACAAAGGATCACGGTCGCATTTGGAAGCTGGATGTACCCGGCGCGGCGGCTTCTCAACGCCGCATCGAAACAAAGACTTTACTGGGCGATGACTTCTCAGACTATGATACAGAGCGGTTGAGCAGTCTACTCAGACACGATGATATGCGAGTCCGGCAAAAAGCTCAGTTCGAACTGGCCAGGCGCGGCGAAGAAGGACTTGCTGAGTTCGCGAAAGCAATTGCACAAAAGGATCATCAGCTTGCGCGTGTGCATGGTATTTGGGGAATCAGCCAGTTCGCACGGAGGCAAGTCGATCATGCATCGTTGCTTGTGCCGCTACTCTCCGATGCTGACCCGGAGATACGAGCCCAGGCAGCGAAGTGGATCGGCGACGTGCGCTACAAGGATGCTGCTGAAAATCTGGTCTCCCTTCTGAAAGACGAATACCCCCGGGCGCGATTCTTTGCTGCCGAAGCGCTCGGAAGGATCGCTTATAAACCTGCAGTTGATCCCATCATTGAGATGCTTAGAGCCGAAGACGACCGGGATGCGTTCATCCGGCATGCAGGAAGTCTTGCCCTCGCCCGAATTGGAAATGCCGACCGGGTCGTGGCCCTGGCCAATGACGAGAGTCGTGCTGTCAGGATCGCGGCTGTTGTAGCGTTGCGCCGAATGAAGGAGCCGCGTATTACCGCCTTCCTGAACGACAAAGACGAATTTATCGTCACAGAAACAGCCCGCGCTATCAATGACGACTTGTCCATCGAGCCGGCACTGCCAGCATTGGGCGACCTGCTCATGACGACGCGATTCAGCAATGAAGCGCTGCTGCGTCGTGCGATCAACGCGAACCTTCGCTTGGGTACCGATAAAGCGATGGAAAATCTCCTCGCATACGCGGAGAAGACTTCAGCACCGGTGGCCATGAGGGTGGAGGCGCTGGATGCACTCAGTACCTGGGCGAAGCCATCAGTTCTCGATCGTGTCGACGGCCGTTATCGCGGTGCCATCGAACGCGACCCAACTCACGTGAATGTCAGCGCCACACCTGCATTGTTGCGAATCGCCAGTAGTCGGGAACAAGCATTGAGGCTACATGCGATAAAGGCAATTGGCAAGATGAAGATCACTGAAGGTGAGAAGGTACTTTTCACCCATTTAAGGTCGGATCCAAATTCCGAGGTGCGTGAAGAGTCGCTTCACGCGCTGGCAAAAATAGAAAGCGGTAATATAGACAATGCCATACAACAAGCCTTAAGTGATGGCGCGAAGAACGTCCGAATCGCTGGTCTCGACTTGCTTGCCACGATGAGTATTCCGGAGCCGCTGATGGTATCGCTGCTGGAGAAAGCAATCACCTCCGGAACTACAGAGGAACAACAGGCGGCGTTGCTTACGCTTGGTCACGTATCCATCAATGCTTCAGGGAACGTTTTTCAGCGATTACTGGAAAAGTTGGAGAAGGGCACGCTGCCATTAGCCATACACCTGGAGCTCGCTGAGGCGATTGAGAGCACAGGCTCCGATGACCTCCGCGCCCGTTATCAGAAGACTAGCGCCGAGTCCGGCCCGGATTCCCTTCTCGCCGCTTATCAGACTACACTTGCCGGAGGAAATCCGGCAAGGGGAAGGGAGATATTCTGGAATCATCAAACGGCCCAATGTACGCGTTGCCATTCCTTCAACGATTATGGAGGAAATGCCGGACCCGCCCTCGACGGCGTTGGAACGCGAATGCCAAAGGAAACATTACTCGAATCACTCATCAATCCGAGTGCACGAATCGCTCCTGGATTTGGTACCGTCGCACTGGAGTTGGTAAATGGCCATAGAGTGAGTGGAATATTGCTCGAAGAAACAACCTCCAGCCTGCGCCTCAGGCCTGGTGAAAAGCCCGACACGGTTGTCAAAAAGTCAGACGTTGCCAGGAGAACAATGGGAGGATCAAGCATGCCTCCGATGCATCTCCTATTAACGAAACGCGAGATCAGGGACCTGATCAGTTTCCTCAAGGAGCTTAAATGACCGTTGACAAGTCTTCGTTCGCAACGAAGAGCGAGCAGTTATGCCTTTCCGTCCAGGCCCGCCGTGTACGCCGTGCCTGACCTCCGAAGTTTAGCGTGGGCGCGCGGGCGAGAGAACGTAGGAGGGTTCGCTGTGTTCGCTGTGACCTGGCATTTTGAGCCTCTCTCAATCGACAAGCGTTATCGGTGACGCTCTGCCCGACTCGCCACACAGCACAAACGGAACCGGAACCCCGAACGCAGAACCTGGAACTACGAACTGGATGCAGTTGGAAGCTACCCCTTAAAACCGCTATCTTCATTATAACATTCGCTCCACTTAACAATCTTCGCCTATGAAACCAGTCATGTCTCAGCAAGTCTGTACAACCCGGAGCACCGTCATCGTCGTTGTACTTATTCTAATAGCTGGTGGGTCGTGCACCACTTCACGAGAATCGATTGCCCTCGATGCGGATGATATTGCAGGCGTCGTCGAAGGACCCGACGGCCCGGAAGCGGGAGTATGGGTGATTGCCGAGACGCATGATCTCCCAACGCGCTATGCCAAGATCGTTGTTACCGACGAACAGGGGCGTTATTTGATCCCGGATTTACCCGACGCCAACTACGCGGTTTGGGTTAGGGGTTATGGATTGGTCGATTCACCGAAAAAGTCTGCCAGGCCTGGTGAGGAACTTGATCTTGAAGCAGTCGCAGCACCAACGCCCCAGGCTGCCGCCGAATATTTTCCGGCTGGATACTGGTTCTCCCTGCTTGAAGTTCCTGGCAAAAGTAAATTTCCCGGTACCGGTACCAACGGATTGTCGGAGAACGTGAAGAATCAGGCGCAACTACTCAGGAATATCAAGTCCGGGAATTGCCTGGCATGCCACGCGCTTGGCACCCCCGGGACTCGTAAGTTTCAGGAATCGATGGGCAAGTTCAATACCTCGGTGGAAGCATGGGAACGTCGACTACAGTCGGGACAGGCCGGTGGAAACATGATTTCCATCGTGCACGGATTGGGAAAGGAAGAAGTGCTCAAGATGCTCGCCGACTGGACGGATCGTATTGCTGACGGCGAGATACCCGAGTCGCCACCGCGCCCCGCTGGTGTCGAGCGCAACGTCGTGATCACGCAGTGGGACTGGGCTGACCCGAAAGCTTACTTGCACGATGTTGTCTCGACCGACCGGAGAAATCCGACGGTCAATGCCAATGGACGGCTCTATGGCTCGCTGGAGGCCAGCGCCGACTACCTCCCTGTGCTCGACCCCATCGCGAATGACACCAGCCGCGTACCCCTTAACGTGCTTGATCCGGCAACCCAGCCCGCGACCGGGCCCAACATGTTACAACCCTCGCCCTATTGGGGAACAGAACCTATCTGGACAAGCAAGACTAATGTTCACAATCCTATGATCGACGGTGATGGACGTGTGTGGATCACAGCGGTAGTGCGCCCGCCCGAGAATCCGAACTTTTGTAGAATGGGATCCAGCCATCCATCCGCAAAAGTATTTCCGCTGGATCGATCTTACCGTCACCTTGGCATGTATGACCCCCGCACCGACAAGTACACACCCATCAACACGTGTTTCAGTACGCATCACCTGATGTTTGCTGAGGACGAGAACAACACATTATGGACAAGCGGTGGCGGACCGGTGGTTGGTTGGTTCAATACAAAAACGTATATGGAAACAGGCGACGAGAAGGCCGCACAGGGATGGGCACCATTGATACTCGACACCAATGGCAACGGGCGGCGCGATGACTACACGGAGCCCGACCAACCGGTCAACCCGAAGAAGGACAAACGACTTGGACGCGGACTCTATGCAGTATCTCCTGCGGCTGATGGATCCGTGTGGGGTTCGTCGCTTGGATATCCAGGCGGGATCATTCGCCTTGAACCAGGGCCGGATCCAACGAATACGGCGCTGGTTGAGTATTATGAACCACCGCTCGATGAATCCGGAGAGCCGGTCGAAGGTTTTTCTCCACGCGGTATGGACGTCGATCGCAATGGCGTGGCGTGGGTGGCGATGGCTAGCGGACATCTCGCCAGCTTCGATCGTCGCAAATGCAAGGGACCGCTGAACGGCCCGAACGCAACTGGCCAGCATTGTCCGGAGGGGTGGACTTTTTACACCGAACCCCTTCCACAGATGAAGGGGGTGGAGTATTCCGGCAGCGCGGAGTCGAGTTATTATACCTGGGTAGACCAGTTTGATGCCCTCGGCCTGGGAGAAAATGTTCCAATCAATACCGGCAATGAGTCGGAAGCTTTGCTGGCGCTGAAAGATGGGGAATGGGTTAAATTGCGTGTACCCTACCCGTTAGGGTTTTATACGAAGTGGATGGATGGGCGAATCGATGATCCCAATGGTGGCTGGAAGGGGCGGGGACTTTGGGCTACGATCAGCACACGCGCGCCGTTCCATATGGAAGGAGGGAAGGGCACGACCTCCAAAGTGTTTAAATTTCAACTGAGGCCTGACCCGCTGGCGAAATAACGGAGACTGGTTGGACGAATATTGAATTCGGAGCCCGGAAATAGTCATCAACTCCCTGGACACGGGTGGCACAAAACTTCAGTTCGAGTCCGCCACTGCCCGGCGCCCCTCCTGCGCCGCCTCCCATTGGCGGGCCGGGCTGCCGGACTGCCGGCGACTTACACCGTCTTTGTCGAGTAATACACCACACTGATTACTGAGTCACTCGAAGGCACTGCACGATCCAGCCATGGACCATGGACTGGACTCCCACCAACGATAACACCTCAGCACCACTCGAGGGCCATCCGCACGCCCTCGCATCCTAAAGGGACCCATCGCGCCAAGAATATTAAAATTACCAATTACAAACCTGGATTTACCCCAGCACCACCTGAACACCCGAACACTTGAATACTCTCTCGCAATAAAGAGATATTTGCCGGAAAAAGATTTTTTCCCAAGGCAACCCAACCACCCTTCCCGTTGTATAGTCTTAAGTAAGCCATAAACAAAACCTGAAGACTATGAAAAATTACATCACTCGACTGCTAACCCTGCTACTGCTATCGAGCTTCGTAATCTATTTCGTTGCCTGCGACGACGAGGATGATGGTCCACAGCTCACCGGCGAAAGTCAAACTTATGAGCTTTCGTCCGTGTCAAACCCGGCGATCAGCGGAACGGTCACATTTGCTAAACGCTCCGACAGTAAGACCGTGATCACCGTCAACCTGAATGGTACCCAATCCGGCGGTGATCACCCTGCCCATATCCATGCGAACACGGCGGCTGAGGGAGGTGGAATTGTGCTTGACCTCACCAACGTCGATGGTGCCACAGGGGAAAGTGAAACCGTCGTCGACGCCTTGAACGACGATACTCCCCTCACATACGAGCAGCTTCTCGAGTTCGACGGCTACGTCAACGTGCATGAAAGTTCCGCGAATCTCGGAACTCTCATAGCCCAGGGCGACATCGGGCAGAATGCGCTTACTGACGACACTGAAACCTATACGCTGTCATCGGTTTCGAATCCAGCTATCAGCGGAACGGCTACGTTTACACGGAGACAGAATGACGAAACCCAGGTTATCGTTCAGTTGACGGGAACCAGCGAGGGCGGCGACCATCCTTCTCATATCCATGCCAACAGCGCCGCCGCGGGTGGTGGAATCGTGATCGATCTCTCGAATGTCAGTGGTGCTACGGGTATCGGAAAGACAAATGTAACCCGGACCAATGATGGTACAACGCTTACGTATGCCGACCTCATTGACTTCGATGGATATATCAACGTACACATGTCAGCTGACAATCTCGGTACCCTCATTGCGCAGGGTGACATCGGCCAGAATCAGTTGACCGGCGAGACAAAGGTATACGCCTTGAATGAACTTGGCGATTCGGGAGTGAGTGGTACTGCAACCTTCGCCCGTCGCAAAAACAATACGACGCTCGTCACAATAAGTCTGGATGGAACACAGGCGGGCGATACGCACCCTTCACATATTCATGCGAACGATGCCGCAACGGGTGGACCCATCGTCCTGGATTTCAAAAGCATCGATGGTGGAACGGGGCTGAGTGTGAATCAGATCGCTGCTATGAAGGATGGCACGCCCATCACCTACGCGGAGCTTCTCGAGTTTGACGGCTACATCAATGTGCACTTGAGCCCGACCCAGCTGGGCACCCTTATCGCCCAGGGCAACATAGGTTCAAATGCAGAATAGAACTTCAAACCAACCTTGAAACTTTCAACCTTCAAACTACAAACTACGAACTACGAACTAGATCTTGCCGGTTAGTGAACTAGGTTCCGAAGAGCCGTGAATACAAATCACGGTTCTTCTTTTTTATTGATCGATTGATATGAGGTTTTGGTCATTACCTTATCTTTTCATTTTGATGTTGGTGGAGGGAGGATGTGTCTACCACGCTTTGCCGGAACCCGTTGACTGTGATGACAACCCGGTCATACTGGAACTTGTTGCCGTTCAGGATACGGAATGCGGCGGTAGCGAGGGGATGATTGAGGTGCTGGCATCGGGAGGGGAAGGACCATACGTGTTCCGGCTTGGCAATGCAGGCCTGCAAGCGGAGACACAGTTTAGAGGCTTATCCGCAGGGGTTTATGAAATCACGGCCTCCGATGCAAACAACTGCATGGCGACCATGGAAGTAACCGTCAAAAATCTCGAAGGGATGAACCTCAAGGTTGAGACAACGATCGCTGGGTGTTTCGACACTCAGGGCAAGATCACCGTTACACCAGAGGGCGGTGAACAACCAGATATGTTCAGACTCGGGAATGGCGCATTTCAGGATGAAAATGTTTTTGGCAACCTCAGTCACGGTCAATACACGGTCACTGCCCGCGACGCTTCCGGCTGCGAGGTGACACAGATAACGCGTGTGCGTTCCGGTATCAGCTTCTCCCAGAGCATCAAGCCTATCATCGAAGAGAATTGTGCAATCTCAGGTTGCCACAACGGAAGCCAATTTCCTGACTTCCGAGTTTTTAGAAACATCCAGGACAACGCATCGCGTATCAAGGATCAGGTGGTCACTCGTACCATGCCCCAGGATGGCGAACTTTCGCAGGATGAGATTGATCTGATCGTCTGCTGGGTTGACGACGGCGCGCCCAACAATTGATTTCGATTTATGGCTTTTGGTTCATGATCCGCTGACCAGGTATGTGGGTGCGAAGTCGATTCTCAAGGTGGGTGATACCGGGTACTGTCTCAATAACATCCTCAGCCCGCCGCTTGGCAGCTCGGTCCTCGACATATCCTGTTAAGATGACTTCGCCGCTGTTTACGGCGACATCAATGTCGGTTGCGTCCAGGTAGTCATCCTGGCAAAGTCTATCATGGATGTCGTCGAGAATACGGGCGTCGGGTCGGCGGTAATTTCGCGGACCCTTTCCACGATGTTGTCCTCGAACCATTTCTTCTTCTGTTTCGAGAAAACCTCCCTGGGGTAACCGGTTGTAGTTTTCGCGATAGCCAGCATTTTGTTCATAGTCGCGACCAACCCGGTATGAATTGACATATCCATAGTTGCTTCCATAATAGCCGTCACCTCCATAATTTTCATATTTGCCGGTATTGAGATCATCATAGTCGCCGGCAGCATAGTTATCCGGCGGTGCGCCGGGAGGTTCGTCTAATTCGCGAAGTTCACGATTTGCCCGGTAATAACCAGGAGTATTGTAGCCTGCCCTGACCTCCCTGTCATTTGGTGACAGGGAGCGGGGATAATTGATCGATGACTTTTTATTACCCATGGTGAAATCAATTTTTGTGATGGAAAAATAAAACTGTGCCTGTATCGAGAGGACCCAGGGCAGGCTTGAGCAAACGCCGGACTAAACCTTGACTTTTAGGATGAGACCCTTCGGCACATAGCGATCATGGTCAACACGCTCAAGCTGCAGATACAGTTCATCGTCGGGATTGTTTTCCATAAAATCGGCGTCATGATCTGTCCAGACATAGCGTGCGCCGGGTAACCCGTCGACTTCCAGAACATCGCCCGGTGAAATATCAATGATTTCCGGCCGGTTTAGGGCAAACAGAATTGTGCTGCCATCCACAGTGTACCTCATGTCGAACACCAGCGATTAAAACAATGCCAATTCAAGTTCCAGGTTCCAGGTTCCAGGTGTCAGGGTCCAGGGTCCAGGTTTAATCGGCTGTTCCAAAAGTATTCTCTCAATTTCCTACTTTTGATGAAACATCGCCCTTTGAACAAAAACTTCAACCCAAGCGAGAGGGAGTTGGTCAGACTCGCCAACTACTTCAAGAAACAGAGTAGAAAACTGATCGACGCAGGCAAGCTAAGTGAAGAGTTGTCCACGGTTGAGGGTGCCGTTGACCGGTTTGTCGCTCATCTCGAAAATCACGCCAGTTTGCGCGCCGCGGTCCTCGAACAACGCGAGCAACTAAAAAAACTTGTCAGAGACGATGCCGTATGCCCCCAATGCGGCAAGAGTGAAATGCTCAAGGTGGTGGGCATGGAAACAAATGAGAAAGGTTGGAAAAGTAATCGATATCGCTGCCGGCGTTGCAACATCGAATTTACCTGGAACAAGCCCAACAACCCATGGGATATGGTGGCGTACATCGAAGAAGTACTGACCACCCTCCAGTTAAAGCAACGGGATGAAGCAGCAACAGACGATGAAAAAGATCAGCTTGGGGCGATCATTAATAGCATGCGATCAAATCTTGCCCGACTCAAACCGGTCATTGAGGGTCATCGCGAAGCGTACCTTGCACTGCAGTCACGGGAAGAGGAAATGGAAAAGCTTGTCCATGAGTTCCGGAGTTCATTGTTGATTGAGAAAGTGAAGCTGGAGGATTGGGAATACAAGAACAGACATCCATCATGACATTCCTTTCGGTTTCGCGTGTTACCCGAAAATTCGACCGGCACGTCGCAGTCAAAGACGTAACCTTTGAGCAACGCCGGCATCAGAAAGTCGCCGTAGCAGGGGAGACTGGCTCTGGCAAGAGCACTCTGCTTAAGATTATCGCCGGACTTGTTCAACCGAGCAAAGGGCAAGTCTTGTTTGAAGGGAGTCGCGTACAAGGCCCGGAGGAAACATTGGTGCCGGGCCACCCTGGAATCGCTTATCTCTCCCAACATTTTGAGCTGCCGAAGTTTCTGCGGGTTGGGCAGGTGCTCGAGTATGCGAATATGCTCAGCGAAAAAGAAGCCGGCGACCTGTTCAGCCTTTGTCAGATCAACCATCTGCTCGAACGCAAGACCGACCAGTTATCGGGAGGAGAAAAGCAACGCATAGCGATCTGCCGGTTACTGATCGGTTCTCCGCGGCTGCTGCTGCTCGACGAACCTTTCGCCCACCTCGATATCGCGCATCGCGATAGCCTCCAACGGGTTATTAACGATATCGGCAATCGACTTAAGATTACGGTTACACTCGTTTCACATGATCCAGCCGACCTTTTGTCATGGGCAGACAAGATCGTTGTACTCCGCGCTGGCCGCGTTATCCAGAAAGGAACACCAGTGACGTTATACCACCTGCCGGCAGATGAATATGTGGCGGGACTCTTCGGCCATTACAATGTGTTGAACCGCTCCCAAGCTGAGCAATTAGGAATTAAAGGGAAGCGAAAGCTGCTGGTGCGGCCCGAACATTTGCGGCTGACGCTGACGGGATCCCGGAACCGGGCCGGAGTTGTCGACCAGGTTCAATTCATCGGCACTCACTCTGTGGTGGAGGTCACGTTCTCGGGGGCCAGGCTTATCACGCACACCGACCGGAATGGACTGAGCCCTGGCGACCGCGTGTACGTTTCGCTTGACAAGAGAATATTCCAATAGCTCTCCCAATACAGATGTTGAAAATCCGAAAACCTTGAGAGGTGGGGATTGAGAAGATCTATCTCAGGATTCACAGTAAAGTATCACTTTAAATAAATTGATATAAAAAATTGATTTATAATTAGTTATTACTATTGAACGCATCCTCAGACCGAGGTGATGTAAGGTTTTTTTCGACTTTTTCAGAGCAACCTACAACTGTTTGATCATCTGTGGATTGAGGCAAGCAAAAAGACCCAAGGCACAAGAAGTTACATGATGCAACGTCGCATGTTACTGTGGCGGATTGAAAGCGACATTTCTCTTTCCGGCTTTGACGTGTCATTGTCGTCCACATCAAATCATGAACAACGAAAGACTTGCAACATGAATCCTGCAACCCGCTAAATGCCAACCGCCAATCCCGATAGTCCCGATAGGTATCGGGATCGGGACCAACACCCAATAGCCAGCTCGCGGGCGCGGATTTTTAGTGTTCGCCATGGTTGAAACGGTGAAGCGAGGACTGGCAGCGTGAGAGACGGGGTGGAAAAACTTTTGCGGCGAGCAGCCGTGCTGTTTGCGGAGGCGCCAAAGCGAGCCCACGCTTGGTCTATACGCATGGTTCGATGGATACTATCCCGACCCCTCGTTAAATGGACGCTGATCATTGGAAGCATGCCATTTGCAATGCTTACCGGCATACTGCTCTTTGTTTTAACCCAGTTGCCGGATCGCGAAGCGCTGATCGCCTACCGAAATCCGATTCCATCTGAAGTGTACACAGCCGATAGTGTTCTGATCGGACGCTATTACGTACAAGACCGTCGACCAGTGGGTTATGACGAGATCTCCAGGTCCGTCATTGAGGCCGCGATCGCGACTGAAGACGTCAGATTCTTTCGGCACAGTGGCATCGACCTCCGAAGCCTTGGACGGGTGTTAATAAAGTCTATCCTCCTGCAGGATGAGTCTTCGGGCGGCGGCAGCACGATCACGCAGCAGCTCGCCAAGAATATTTTCCCGCGAAAGGGTTATTGGGTTTTCCCACTCACGATTAATAAGCTGCGTGAGGCATTCATCGCCATGCGTCTCGAAGAAGTATACTCGAAAAAGGATATCCTCACACTGTATTTGAATACGGTCCCTTTCGGGGATAACACCTATGGAATTCAATCCGCCGCGCGTCGCTTTTTCAGCACAAATGCCGGCGACATTGGTCCGGCGCAGGCGGCGGTTCTGATTGGAATGTTAAAGGCAACACATAGCTATAACCCGAGACTTTTTCCCGAGAATGCCCTTTCGCGACGGAATATTGTGCTTTCCCAAATGGCCAAATACGGGTTCATCAAACGCAAGTTGCTGACGCGATTCCAAGGGCAGCCACTGCAACTCACGATTGGCAGCCGGCGACAGGAGGATCCGATTGCACAATACTTCAAAGCTTATGTCCGTGCCGAACTGGAGAAGTGGTGCGAGCGAACAAAGAAGGAGGACGGTAGTTCTTACAATCTCTACACCGATGGGCTACGTATCTACACGACTATCGACTCGAAGCTGCAGTCGTATGCCGAAGACGCGGTTCGCCAGCAAATGGCTCAGCTGCAGGAACAATTTGACCAGCACTGGCGCGGAATGGACCCATGGGGTGAGAACGGTGATGTTGTGGTCGATGCGGTCCGGCGAACCCGGCGATACCATTCGTTGCGCGAAGAGGGGTATGACGAGGCTGATATCATGAAGGAAATGAGCAAGCCAGTGTCAACCGAATTGTTCACGTGGTCCGGCCCGAAGGAAGCGACTATGAGTGCATTGGATTCTATCCGTCACCATCTCCGTTTTTTAAATGCCGGATTTTTGGTGGTACATCCATCGACGGGTGAAATTAAGGCCTGGGTAGGAGGGATTGATCATGGATTTTTCCAGTACGATCATGTCCGTGAGACCACAAAACGGCAGGTCGGGTCGATCTTTAAGCCAATCGTTTACGCCAACGCGATCGAGCAGGGTATATCACCCTGTGAGTTCATATCCGCCGGACAAAAGACTTACATCGACGAAGACGGCGAAGAATGGACGCCCCGGAATTCCAATTTTGATTACCCGGTGCATTACTCGTTGCGCGGCGCCTTAGCCTATTCGGTCAACACAGTCGCGGTGAAGCTCATCGATCGCGCGGGTATTGAGGGCACGGTCGCCCTGGCGCACGACATGGGCATTCACAGTGAGATCCCGGTGGTGCCCTCCATTGCGCTCGGCTCTCCCGCAATCTCTCTCATGGAAATGACAGCAGCGTATTCCTGCTTCGCCAACGGTGGCGTTGCACGTTTCCCGGTTTTCATCCGGGCAATACGTGACCGCGACGGCAAAATGTTCGCTGATTTTGACGATAACGAGCCTGCGAAACGCGTGATGTCAGAAGAGTCGGCGCTATTAGTCCGTCAGATGTTGCAGACTGTGGTGCACGAAGGTACGGCGTCACGATTGCGCTGGAAGTATCGTGTGTTTAATGACGTCGCGGCCAAGACGGGCACAACCCAGGACAATGCCGACGGCTGGTTTATGGCTTTCACTCCAAACATCGTGATGGGTACCTGGGTGGGGGCAGATGATCCACGTATACGTTTCCGACAGACACGTTTGGGTGAAGGGTCGAACACCGCCCTGCCAATCGTCGCGTATTTTCTCAGGGCCATCAATGATGATCCGGCGTATCGCGATCTCGCTGGCGCCGGGTTTACTCCTTTGCCGCGCGAACTTCGGCGGAAACTTAACTGCGATCTGTACGAACTAGACGATGAGACGTGGAATGAAATTGAACAATCCGTGCTCGCACGAGATTCCATTATCATGAGCGACACCCTTGCTCCACCGCCGCCGGAAACCTTCCTTCAAAGCCTCTATTACCGGAAGAAGAAGCTTGCGGTAATGTCAGAAAGCAGTTCCACCGCGGTTGGATCCGCCGGACAAGCGATGAATTGAGTTACAGGTTAAAAGTTATAAGTTACACGTTACAACCACTGGCTGCAGGTTCAGTTCCAGGCCGCTGACTGTCGACCCTCCACAAGATCCGGCAACACCTCTGCATGGAACCCGAACTCCCTTACCAATTGCATAAGCGCATCCGCTTGTACTTTGCCCGCAACGGACTGAACACGTAATATCCGATCACAGTCTTCGAGGTCGAAGTTTGCCTTGTAGTGCGAAAACTGCGCATGGATCTGGTCCACCAGTAATCGAGCGTGGATCCGGTCGCAAATATTTGTTTTGAAAACTTCAACCATTTCTCGTCTTGTAATGCAGAACCGCTACGCCGGAATTCAGCGTCACCGATCGAATCAGTTCGAGGGGTACTTTCATTCGGGGGCCTCGAAATAATGACTTGCCCGACCCTAGTAACACGGGTTGAAAGGCAAAGATGTACTCGTCGACGCAACTCATATCCATTAGTGTTTTCAGCAAGTCTGGCCCGCCACAGAGCCAAATGTCCTTGCCTACCTCGTCTCGGAGCCGTTTTAGTTCGCTGACGGCATTTCCGTTGATCATCATGCCATTGCCCTGAACGTGCTTCAGCTTCCTGGAAAAAACATATTTGCGCATGGTATTGATCGACTCCATATACTCGCGTTCGGCCACAGTCGCTCTTTCTTCAATACGGCGTGGCAATCCAAATTTCTCATAGGTCACTCTGCCGTAGAATATGGTGTCAAACCTTGACAGAAATGCGTTGGCATACTCAAAATCATCAGCACGTTCAATCCAGTCCATTTCGCCATTGGTCCCTTCCACGTAGCCATCCAGTGAAACGGCGATTTGAAACACAAGTTTTCTCATCTGATCTGCCTAGCGTTTTTTCAACAGCGCATAGGTGACACCGGCCATGGCGATACAAATGAATACGCTGATTAGCGCGTTCATTTCAAACGCCTGAACAAAGGCGCGTTGAGCCGTTTCGAGCAAGAGTGATTTGCCATTCGCGGCTAATTCACCGGCGGCAGCAACTGCACCGCCGAGCGTCTCGCGTGCCTGCGCCAGGGCATTTTCAGGAACTCCCGGTAATTCCGCGTTCATCATGACGTTTCTATATATGACAGTGCCGATACTTCCCAGCGTCGCAATACCGAGTGCGCCGCCCAACTCGGCACTGGTTTCAGATAGCGACGCAGCCGAACCCGATCGCTCGGGTGGCGCGCTGCCCACGATCAGGTCTGTCGTCAGGATCACGGCCGGGCAAATGGCGATCGAGTACAGTACTGTCGCCAATACCAGCATTGGAAGTCCGCCCGAATCCAGGAACAAGAAGAGACTAAATGCTATCCCCGTGAGAATAAATCCAGTTCCGATTACCAAGTCAGGCCTGTTCCACTTTACCGTCATGGGCGTGAACATCGAGCCAACGATAAACGCCAACGACGAAGGGATTGTCAATAGGCCGGCTTTCAACGGAGACAATCCTATCACAAGCTGAAGGTATTGAGCAATGAACAGGAACGAGCCAAACATAACGACCGCTGCGATGGTGTAGACCGCCAACGACGTATTAAACGCACGGCCGCGAAACAGTGCGAGATCGATAAATGGATCTGTCAGCTTGTGTTGGCGTCTGATAAATGCGTAGCCCAGAATCGCGCTCGTTGCCAGGGCCAGCACCGGCTGCCAATGGATACCGGCGTATGCAAACTCCTTCATACTATATATGAATGCCAGGATAGCCAGGAGTGAAATCAGCGCACTTCCGATATCGAGTTTCTCGGCTTTTGGGTTGCGAAACTCCGGCAGCAGTATGGGTGCGAGGATTAGCAATAACACCATGACCGGCACGGCGACGAGAAAGACCGAGCCCCACCAATAGTATTCTATCATAACGCCGCCCAGGAGCGGCCCGATCGCCCCGCCCACGGAGTAACTGGTTGCCCATACTCCAATGGCAAAGGTCCTCTGCGCCGGATCGTGAAACATATTACGTATCAGCGACAGCGTGGAGGGCGCTACCGTCGCTCCTGCAATTCCCAGCAGTGCCCGCATCGTAATCAACATGGCAGAACTGTTGGAAAACGCCGCGGCAACCGATGCCATGCCGAATGCGGCAGCACCGATCATCAACAATTTCCTTCGCCCGATTCGATCGCCAAGTGTGCCCATGGTCACCAAAGAACCTGCGACCATAAATCCATAGATGTCAACGATCCATAGTAACTCCGTGCTGCTCGGCTTGAGTTCGGTGCTCAGTGATGGTAACGCCAGATTCAGCACCGTAAGATCCATTGAATACAGGATGCAGGGAAGGGCAATGACGATCAGGCCGATCCACTCTTTCCGGGTTGCGCGGCCAGCAATCGCCGTCGGGTTATCAATCGGCATGGTGATGGTTCTTGTTTCCATAGTCGCTCCACGTTTGACAATGTAAAATTATGATCACTATGCCCTGTTGTTAGTGGTGCGAATCCGGCATTGAACGGGGTAAAGGCGACAAATTTAACCAGATTGCAGGACATCCATTGTTTGGTCGGATTGCTATAGGCTGAAATAGCGGACTTGCCGGTGCGATTGTTGTTTCCGGGGTCGGACGGGGTTGATTGCCACACTCTGTTTGAATACTTTTGATAGTATTAGCAACATTAATCGGGCATGAAACATATCACCATACTGGTTCCCAGGGGAGCAATATTAGGCAGCGTTGAAGGTCCTCGTCAGGTCTTCGCAGGTGTGAACACGTATGCATCCAGCATAGGAAAAGACCCTCTGTTCAAGATTGAACTCGTGGGACTTTCCCCGGCGACTCCCGTCACTCGCGGGATGTACACCATTCACACCGACCGTACTATACACGATGTTGACAAAACGGACCTGGTTGTGATCCCGGCATTGGATGGCGACCTGACAAAAGCTCTCGAGGAGAACAAGGATTTTATTCCATGGATACAAAATCAGTACAAGGGTGGCGCAGAAGTTGCCAGCCTCTGCGTGGGCGCGTTCCTGCTGGCATCAACCGGGTTGTTACAAGGCCGTAAGTGCGCTACTCATTGGGTGGCCGCAAATGAATTCCGCAGGATGTTTCCCGACATCGACCTGGTCACTGAGCGAGTGGTTACTGACGATCAGGGGATCTACACCAGTGGTGGCGCTTATTCGTATCTGACCTTGGTCTTGTATCTGATTGAAAAATATGTGGGCCGGTCAGCGGCGATCTATTGTGCCAAGATATTTGCCATCGACATTGACCGGGAAAGCCAGTCTCCGTTCATGATGTTCAGTGGACAAAAAGATCACGAGGACGAGTCGATCAAAAAGGCGCAATCTTATATTGAGCAGAATTTCCATGAGCGCATCACGGTCGATGAATTGGCCTCCATGCTGGCTCTTAGTCGGCGCAACCTTGAACGCCGTTTTAAGAAGGCCACGGCGAACACAGTGATCGAGTACATACAACGGGTCAAGATTGAGGCCGCTAAGATGAGCCTTGAATCCTCGCGGGAGAACGTCAACGAAGTGATGTATAAAGTTGGATACTCGGACACCAAATCGTTTCGAAATACCTTTAAGCGAATCACCGGACTGTCGCCGATACAATACCGCAGCAAATACAACCGCGAGGTGCTGGCGTGAACGCATTGGTCGTCCGTAAACAAAAAGACGCATGAAAAGAATTCAATTCATGCTGGTGTTGATGGCAGTGTCATTGACGCTGCACGGCCAGTCACAACGATCAGCACCCGACCGGATCGAGACAACGAAAGGGCCACTGATCATACAGCCTGTTTTTCACGGAACAGTTGTGTTTACGTGGGATGGTAAGACGATCTATATCGATCCGTACGGAGGAGTCAAGGCATTTCAGGGAATCGAGCGGCCGGACCTGGTCATCATCACGGATGTACATGGCGATCACATGAATCTTGAAACCCTTCAGGGTCTGGAAATTGCCGGCGTGCCTTTGGTGGTGCCGAAGGCTGTTGCTGACAAGCTACCCGATGCGATGAAAGACAAGTCGGTCGTGATCGGCAACGGCGAAAAAACTTCACAGGCGGGAATTGATATTGAGGCCATACCCATGTATAATCTCCCGGAGGCGGCCGACTCCCGCCACCCGAAAGGACGCGGAAATGGATATGTGCTGACGTTCGGAGACAAGCGAATCTATATTTCCGGCGATACCGAGGATATCCCTGAAATGCGCGCGCTGAAAAACATCGATGTCGCGTTTGTCTGTATGAACGGACCCACCATGGACGTGAAGCAGGCCGCAAGCGCAGTAGTGGCATTCAAACCGCGGATCGTTTACCCGTTTCATCATCGCGGGAGCGATATTGCAGACTTCAGAGATCTTGTGCTCGACAATGACGGCACCATTGAGGTGAGACTCAGAAACTGGTACCCGACCTATGAATAGGTGTGTGGTGAGCCGGGTTCACCGCGGCCAATCCTTTCTCTTCACCATTTGTTTTATGCTGGGGTCTTTCGCTATCGCGATGGACGTCGATGCGCAGAAACCCGAAATCGGTATCGTCAGCAGCATGTCGAACGACAGCGTCCTTCACGCCTCCGGATATCGCGCCCTTGTGGAAAACACCCAGCGCATTCTGTCGCCGTTGGAAGTCACGGACGATGAATTTCATTTACATCTGGAAGAAATCAGTGAACTTCAAACGCCGTTGCTCGCAACGAATATTTTCATTCCTGCCAGCATGAAAGTAGTGGGACCTGAAGTGGACGAACAGAAAGTGCTCGGGTACGTGGAAGCAGTCTTTCAGCGGGCACGCCAGGCGGGCGTCCACATGATCATTTGGGGCAGCGGAGGGTCGAGACAAATACCTCCTGGTTTTGACCGGGAGGAAGCGAAAAAGCAGTTCGTCACCATTGCCCGACAGATTGCGGTGCTGGCCGGGCATTATGACATTGTGTTGGCCCTCGAGAACCTCAATCGATCGGAGGCTAATTTTATCAACAGCGTGAAGGAGGCAGCTGAGATCGCTGAGGCCGTCGACCACAAAAATCTCAGAGTGTGCGCCGACATGTATCACATGCTAAGAGAACGTGAGGCTCCGGAAGATATTGAGGCAGCGGGAAAATTTATCATCTACGCGGAAGTGGCAGAACGGGAAGAAAGGACCCCGCCGGGAGTCCGGGGCGACGACTTCAGAAAGTACCTGGAGGCGCTGAAGCATATTGGGTTTAAAGGAAAGATTGTCATTGAGTGCCGATGGCAAGACATCGGATACCAGGCTTCCGAAGCGTATCGTGCTCTAAGCAGACAAATCGATGACGTCTTTTAGCAGCTTTAGTTCAAAGCAACTTTGAAATATGAAACGATGGCTGTCATCCAAACCGATCGCACTGAATGAGATCCTCGGCATCATCAGGATGTCAATTGGCCTTCTCCTCATTTATCATGGCCAGGAAGTATTTCATTCCGAGATCATGGCCGAATATTTGAAGTGGGATACATTTCAGGGACCGATGGCCACGTTCCTGGTGTACTTGGGAAAGAGTTCTGAATTAATCGGCGGCCTTCTTTTGTTTGGGGGATTGCTGACCCGCGTGGGAGCGTTGCTCGTGATGGGGACGTTTCTTTATATAACCTTTAGCCTGGGTTCGGGTCGTTTTTGGTACGAGGATCAGCATCCATTCATGTTCGCCATGTTTGGGTTCCTGTTCTTCTTTTCTGGACCCGGGCGATGGAGCCTGGACGAGCGGATCTTTGCAAAATAGTTCCAGTAAAAATGTCAATCGTCAGTTCGATCAGCAACAGCCTGGCACGGGGACTTCTGTTCACCCAAATCACGCGTTACATTAATCCGGAGTTGTTATCGTCAATACTTTTCGCGAGCGCCTTGCTTGGTTACGATATCATTGGTCCTGAAAATGCGGAAGCGATAGGACAGGGGATCATCATTGAGTTCTTAATGCTTCACGCCAATGTCGGTATTGCCGTGGCTCGATTTGCAGCCAATTCCGAGCAATCGAAAAGGACGTTTGTAATGTTGGCCAGTGCATTTTACTTCTTGTTTGTCATTGGTCTCGCCTTTGGAATGAGCGCATGGTGGATGGCGCTCTGTTTCATTTTGGTCACCTGGTCGCGACTGCACGAACCACACGATGAAAAAGCAAAGTCGGCAATTTTCCGCGAGGGTATTATCGGTATGGCCCGATTTGGTGTCTATATGATAACTGGATTTGTAGTAGCAGGTATACTCACCATCGTGGAAGCAGATGATGTATTTAAGATGCTCGCCTGGGGAGCAGTTCATTTTCTGGCGCTCTTCTTATTGCGTAAGAAATTTGACCGCCTTCGCAACAGCAAAGCATTGGCTGACCAAATAAAAAAAACGCGTGCACGTGTAGGAGAGGCAGTCGAAAAATGACTAATTACGGGCTATGGTCTCGGTCGTTCATTACCAGGATCGCCACCAGGCGTCCTTTAAGGAACTCAACAAGGAGTGGCTTGACCGGTATTCCCTTACCGAGCCGCGCGACCTCGAAGTACTCGATCACCCGGAAAGAATACTCGACGCTGGAGGCGTCATCTTTATCGCGGAAAGCGACACAAAGGAAGTTGTCGGCTCAGCAGCGTTGATATACGAAGGTCACGGCATTTTCGAGTTGGCCAAGATGGGTGTTGCGCAACATTTTCGCCAGCGAGGCGTTGGACAAGCATTGCTGCATGCTTGTGTTGCTCATGCGCGGATGACCGGGACGAAGAAGATTATTCTTTTCTCTAACCATAAGCTAGAAGCGGCCCTTCGCCTGTACGAAAAGTCAGGATTTCGCTATGTCGCTGTCACGGATTCACCGTTTCAGACTGCGGACATAAAAATGGAGATGGAATTTTGATTCAAGAATAAACCTCGAAAAATAATGTGGCGGTTGACGAAATGGATCATCGGGATTGGTTGCGTGGGACTCGTCGCCTGGTTTTCGTATCAATGGTATTCCAGCCGTTCGACCATCTCCGCCGGTATGTGGACTTATATTCCGAAGGACGCTGTTTTCTGTATCAGCACTGACGACCCTGTCAAAAGTTGGAAGGAAGTATCGGGGTCGGCCACGTGGACTCATCTCCGGAAGAATGAGTGGTTTGCCCAGCTGACCTCTTCGGCCAACGTACTCGATTCAATGATTCGGGAAAATAGCCTGCTGTTTGACCTTATCGGATCGCGCGCCCTTATCGTATCGGCGCACATGACCGGGTTCAAGCAATATGACTTTCTCTTTCTGGTGGACCTCGGTGAAGCATCCGGCATCAAATTCCTGAACGACTACCTGACTACCTACACCACTGCGGGAATGAGCGTGCAGAAGGAAAAGTATAAGGACGAGGCTCTCGTCACTATCCGCAATCCCAGCGCCAACTCGAACTTGTACATCAGCTTTCCCGCAAATTATCTTGTCGCATCGTTTAACAGAAAGATTCTGACTTCTTCCATTTCTGCAGGCAAGGATACCACTAACCGCGAATGGATGCCGACATCAGGGAATACCGGAAGCGGCTTGATGACACTGTACCTCAACTATCCCCGGCTGCCGTCGTTTGTTCGAGCGTACAGCAATGAGAGTGCGGCAGATATTTCGCGTGTGGCGGAGGCACTGCGTTCCACCGTGCTGGACGTCACACTTAAAGATGAGCTCCTTCGGGCATCAGGCTGGACCGAAATCAATGATTCCGTTGAATCCTATGTCAAGACGCTGGCGGTGTCCGGTACCGCGCCATTGGAGTTTCCGGAACTTGCTCCTCAACGCACTGCCTTTGCACTTGCCCTTGCCTTCGATTCGTTCTCGCAATTCTTTACCAACCTGGAGCGTAATCTTCAACATGACATAGCGGAATACAACGACTTCCGTCAAAGTCTCAAACAGGTTGAGAATTACCTGGGTGTGGACCTTCAGGAAAATTTTATCAGTTGGGTTGGCGACGAGGTTGCTGTGCTTGAATTACAATCGTATGGTTCTGGCCTCGATAACGAAACCGCAATTCTGATCAAGGCTACGAATATTGAAAAAGCCAGGGCTGATCTGGACCATATTGAAAAGATGGTGCGCCGGAAAACACCAATTAAATTCAGGGCCGTCGACTATCGTGGATACACAATCAATTACCTCAGCATGAAAGGTCTTTTCAAGGTGCTATTGGGAAAGTTCTTTGCACGTTATGATAAGCCATACTATACTGTCGTAAACAATTTTGTGATATTTAGCGGGCATCCCCAGACGCTTGAAAGCATCATTGACGATTATCTGGACAAACAAACACTCAACCGGTCGGGTGAATTCAGGAAATTCAACGACCAATTTGAGGATGAGAGCTCCGTGCTGATTTATCTCAACACACCCGTTCTATTTGGCACTATGAAACGCCTTGCGGATGCAGAGACTAAGGTCGCTATGGAGCGGAACAAAGACTATATCACAGGCTTCCGCCAGATGGGTTTCCAGTTGGTGGCGGAAGAAGGGAAATTCAGAACGTTGTTCGCCGAGCAATTTGTAGAACCCGAGCCGACCGACGTTGCTGAAATCCCGGTCCAACGCGATAGTCTTGCTGATGCCAATGAAACGTTGCGGGACCAGGTTACAGCTCCAACGGACCCAATGCAATTGCCCTATATTTACGTCCGACAATTAAATGTCAGTACATACACCGCTTATTTTCCAGACAGCACTGTGCATTTCAAGGTCGACCTGAAGAACGGATTCAAGGATGGCGGCTTTACCGAGTACTATCAAAACGGTGAAGTCAAGCTCAGCGGACACTTCAAAGATGACAGGCGCGATGGCTTATGGCGCTTGTATTCAGAGAATGGCCAGTTGATTCTGCGGCGAACCTATGAAGATGGCATAGTTAAGCGTGAAAGGCGCGTGGATTAAGTCCGCTACATAAGTCCAGTAGAAGTGTTCGCATCTTTTCGTTACATTGGTTTGCAAAAAAGTCAAGTATGAAACTCACCGGTGTAAGTCTGACTATCGCATTTGTTTTCGCGCTCCTGGCCTTTGACTCCCATGCTCAGAGTTGCACCACGGGAACTGTCGACGAGCGATTGTCGTCACTGCTGAAAGCCAGCCCGGGGTATACGATGGAGCAGCTCAAGGCGATGCCCGTTGACAAACTGCGCGAGGATCTGTCTATGGGTATTAGAAAGCTTCCGGAAGACAGCGTGAAGCGGGTCACACTGAAAGACAATATCCGGATAAATGTCGTGCGTGCTTCGTCGGCACAAGGATTGCCGGTCGTTATTCACTTTCATGACGGTGGATTTGTTCGTCCATTGCTCCCGTCGATGGAATATGAGGCGATGCGAATCGCGAAGCAGTTGGGCGTATTGGTGTTGGATGTTGACTACCGCGTTGCACCCGAGTACAAGTTTCCTACTGCCGCGAATGATGCGTTTGCGGCGTACCTCTGGGCATTGGAGAAGGCGAAGGATTTTGGAGGTGACGGCTCCAATATTATTCTCGCCGGAACGGGTTCAGGCGCTAACCTCGCAGCCACCACAGCTTTGAGGGCGAAGAAGGAGGGAAAGCTCGACCCGTTGAGGCTAGTCATGATGACCTGTGCTCCGACAGACAACCCTATGATCAGCTATTACGCATCGTATGAGGACAATGCCACTGGTTATCTGCTGAGCAAGGACGAATCGATTTTCAACTTTCAAGCTTATCTCGATAAGACGGAATGGTTCAGGAATGATCCAGGGATATGGCCGATCTACGAAAAGGACCTAACTGGAATGCCGCCGCATTTAATCATCACTACGGAATTTGACATTTTTCGCGATGAAGGAATTGCCTATGGAAAGAAGCTCGAACAAGCTGGAAATGTGGTGGCGATAAAATGCTTTCCTCACCAGCTGCATGCCTTTGTCGGACTTCCTGAAAATGCACCTGAGCGGCAGCGCGTTTACGAGCTGATGCGGGAACCATTAAAAACCGCCGTGAAAAAATAACGAGGTCGATAATCATCAAGGACCGATCTTTCTATATTTGAAAACGACAGTCCTCCGAGCTATGCATTCATCATTTAGATTCATTTCACTTTTTTTCTTGTCCACGCTGACGACGTTCGCCGTTGCGCAGGAAGACCGGTTGCTTTCTATCGTCGAAAACGAACTAAAGCGCGAGATGGCTGAGTTCTCCAAAGTCGGCGAACCCCCATACTTCCTCTCTTATCGAATAAACGACGTGCAGACGGCCGTGGTGACTTCGTCTTTCGGTAGCCTCACCGCTTCACAGAACGACCGTTTCCGTATCCTTGTCACCGACATCAAAGTTGGCGATTATAAGTTTGACAACTCACACCCGATCAATTCATTTGAGGATATTGATGTGCCCACTTACGGGGGTTGGGGCGGTGAATCTGTCGAGCTGCCACAAGATGACCAACCCGAGGCCATCAAGCTTATGCTGTGGCAGCAAACACAGGATTCTTACCGGTCAGCCCTCAACGTGTACAAGGCCCTGAAAAATTCTCCTCAAACGGGCAGGGATGAGAATGTCGACGACTTTTCCAGAGAGAACCCTTCGGTCCATGTTGATCCGCCCCAGGGAGATTTTGCAGCTTTTTTTAAAAACGAAGACTGGACGGAACGCATCAAGAAATATACTGCTCCATTTCTCTCGTCCCCGGAAATCATCGAGGCCGAGGCTACACTTGAAGCTGGAGTCGAGCGAAAATACTTTGTCTCCTCTGAAGGCTCCCGAATAGCCCAGAACCGCACCTATGCCTATCTCAACATTCAGGGATCGGTGAGAGCAGAGGATGGAGATGTTGTTCCCCTTCATAAATCATATTTCGCGTTTTCTCCGGCCGACTTGCCAACAGACGAGCAGATCCTCAAAGACGTCGCGGCGATGGTCGCCAAACTAGAGCTGCTCCGGATTGCGCCTGTCGCTGAACCCTACACCGGTCCTGCTATACTGTACGCCCATGCCGCGGGAGTTTTCTTCCACGAGATCTTTGGCCATCGCGTTGAAGGCCATCGGCTGAAAGACATCAGCGATGGTCAGACTTTCAAAGGAAAAGTGTCGGAAGAAGTGCTTCCCAAATCGCTCAGTGTCGTGTTTGATCCGACGTTGTCCCATTTTGAAGGCCAGGCTTTGAATGGCTTTTACCGCTTTGACGATGAAGGGGTGGTGGCGCAACGGGTGAAGGTGGTCGATAATGGCGTACTGAAGACGTTTCTGATGTCGCGGACGCCTATTGAGAATATTTCAAGGTCGAACGGTCATGGCAGGGCCCAGGCTGGCACCGAGGCGGTTTCACGGCAATCCAACCTGATAATCGAGAATGCGCGGACCATGTCGATGGCTGAGCTACGTAAAATGCTCATCAGCGAATGCAAGAAACAAAAGAAGCAATACGGGTATATGTTTATGGACGTAGTTGGAGGGTTTACCACGACTAACCGATTCATGCCCAACGCGTTCAATATTTTCCCTACGGAGGTTTACCGAATATATGTTGACGGCAGACCCGACGAACTGGTTCGCGGAGTCGACCTCATCGGTACACCGTTGGCGATGTTTGCCGAAATCAAAGCTGCAGATGATAAACGCGAAGTCTTCACCGGTTTTTGCGGCGCAGAATCGGGGAGCGTGCCGGTCACCGCAATCTCGCCATCCTTATTTGTGAAAAGGATCGAAACTCAAAAGAAACCGCTCACTCAAATCGAAAAACCTATCCTTGACAGACCTGCCGGGGGCAACTAAATCGATATTGGCATGAAACGATTTACTTTTTTTCTTGTGTCGCTTTTGGTGTGGATTGCCACCAACGGCCAGGACAGCGGCCACGATCCCCTTCTGAGGGCGATGCAGGATGAGATCGACAGGAATCTCAAAGGTCTCCGGCAGCCAGGGTACGATGCGCCTTTCTTTATCATGTATGGCATCCAGGATCAGAAAATGTACACGATCGGCGCAACGCTGGGTTCTCTGAGTGAGTCGTCAGAATCGTCTAACCGCTTCAAGACTACCACACGCGTTCTTGTTGGCGACTATCAATTCAACGACGAAAGCCTCGAAGATAACTTGCACAGTTCGCCGACCGTGCTTGAAATTGGGCTCCCCATCGATGGTGACTATGAGGGTGTGCGAAGAGCATTCTGGTCGGCTACCGACAAGATCTACCGCGATGCTGCTCGCCACTTCAAGAAACACCAGGAGGCATTACGCGAAACAGGAAAGACGCTGGATCAGATCCCGCACCGTTCTTTTGCGCAAGCGCCGCCGGTAAGAATGGTTTCAACAATGGAGCCATATTCGTTTAATAAAAAGGAATGGGAGGGTCGCGCCAGGCAGTTGTCTGCTCTCTTTCTGAAGGATCCCAACATCCGGAATTCAGGTGTCATGCTGCGC
>CAZLWX010000036.1:0-12929 GCA_964563295.1 uncultured Roseivirgaceae bacterium
AAAGGCTAAAGGCCAAAAGCCAAAGGCTAAAGGCCAAAAGCCAAAGGCCAAAAGCCAATAACCAATCGCCCTACCGATTGAAGATTCTCCTTGCGTTCCGCAAAACACTAATACTTTTCTCCAGGATGCCACCGGTCGCCTCCTGCTCATAGGCGGAGATCGATGCTTCGGCCGATGTAGCCGGGTAGACGAAGATCAGGTTGTGCCCGTTGAAAGCTCTGGCAATTTTCTTCGGCAGCAAGTCAAGCGTAGGTGTATAGGAAACACCACCCGCCCTCGAACAAGCGAAGACCAGCATGTCGTCTGTCATCACGTGGCTTACCCAGGAATTGAGTTGAGAAAACTCGAACGGACCTTTGTAGACGATTTCCACCGCAAACTTATTTGTCCGGGCGTATTCCACGATGTCAGTGTGAACTTCCTCTGTCGCATATAGGCGAATCTTCATTCTCAAGTGAACAGCGGCATTGAACATGCTGTGTATCCATCGGTAGAATCCGGATTCTTTTTCGGCAAACGCTGGGCACACGATCACCAGGTTGCGCTGAACGCTCAAGGAAGTTACCAGCCGCGTGATAAAGATTGTCTGAGTGGTTTGCCGTACGACGCTGTCAAACGTCCTTCCGAAGATGATGTCGGCGATGCTCTTATCTTCCGACCAGCCCAACAAAAGGTCGGTGATGAACTTCTCCTTGACGATCCTGAGAATACCGCTGGTGACATTGCGGTCAATAGTCGCCATGATTTCAATCTTCTGGTCAGCCGAAGCGGCATGAATGATCGCTTTGTCAAGCAGTTTATTGGCCTGCAGCAGCTTTTGTTGCGCCTGATCGTTGTCTTTGACCACGGTGAGGCCAATGATCGGTGAGCGGTCGCGACTGCTTTTCATTGCCATCGACAGGTCGACCAGTCGCTCCATCGTTTCTGGATTGGCTATTGGGACCAGGACCTTTTGCGTGGCTGTCACCGGCTCGGGTTCAGCGTCCATCTGGATAAGCATCTTCTTACCGGCGCGTTCCGTCACAAAGGAAGCCACCACACAGCTGATCAGGATCAGCACGATCGTTCCATTCAGGATATTGTCGTCAATCAGACCGACGTTGTAGCCGACCAAAATAACCGCCAGCGTAGCGGCCGCATGCGCCGAACTCAACCCGAAAATGAGACCACTTTCTATTTTTGAGTAATTAAAGACGACACTCGTCAAGCGCGCCGCCAGCCATTTCCCGGTGAGGGCTACGGTAGAAAGGGAGACGGCGATAATCAGTGCCTGTGGGCCGTTCGTGAGTACGCCGATGTTGATCAGCATCCCAACGCTTACAAGGAAGAATGGTATGAACAGCGAGTTGCCAACGAATTCGATACGGTTCATTAGCGACGACGTGTGCGGGATCAGGCGATTGAGCGTGAGCCCCGCGGCGAATGCACCGATAATGGGCTCGAGTCCCGCCAACTCCGCAAGAAACGCGCAAAAGAAGACCACCGAGAGGACGAATATGAAGTGTGCGTACTTTTCGTCTTCCAGCCGACGGAAGAACCAGGAAGACACCCTCGGCACGACAAATATCACGATCGCCAGAAAGATTGTCAATGACACTGCCAGGGCGGTCCAAAAGCTGTTCGACAAACCCGTCTGATGCGACCCTGAAATCACCGCAAGCAAAATCAGAACGGCCGTGTCGGTCAGGATGGTGCCTCCAACGGTCACCGCTACAGCCTGGTTCTTGGCAATTCCAAGCCTATGGACTATCGGATAAGCGATGAGCGTATGTGTAGCAAACATGCTTGCAGTCAACAGGCTCGTGCTGAAACTGTAATCCAGCAAAAAGTAACAAACCGGAAAGCCGAGGAGGATGGGTACGACGAAGGTGAACAGTCCAAAGACCACGCTCTTGTTCCGGTTCTTGCGAAAGCCGTCCAGGTCCAACTCGAGTCCGGCGATAAACATGATATACAACAGCCCGATTGTCGAAAAGAGGTTTACCGCAGGCCCCCGCTCGATGATGTTCAGACCGTGTGGACCGATGATCATGCCGGAAACGATCAGCCCGATTATTCCAGGAATCCGGAAGCGGTTGAAGATCAATGGAACGAGCAGGATGATGAACAGGATCAGCGCAAAGATCAGCACCTGGTTGGCAAATGGCGTCTGAAACTCGTGCACGAGGTTCTCTATCGTCTGGTTCATGCTGCCCGTGGGTTTGGGCTATCAATAAGCAAACCCATACTCAAAAATGCAAAGAATTTAGGGAGCGAAATAAGGGTGGAGGCGTGGCGTTGAAGGCGGGATTGGTGGGTCGTTGGTGCCTGGAGATTGGTGGTGCCGTTGATGAGGAACACCAACGACATCATATTGGGGCTTTATGGACAAAGCCCCAGTAACCAAATACCAAATCAATCCAGCCGGAATTTCAATGGCATAATGAAGCGTACATTAACGGGGTGCCCGTTTTGGCGACCGGGTATCCAGGGCGGCATCATCGAGATAACCCGCACAGCTTCTTTGTCACATTCGGTGGATATACCCCTCAATACCTTGATATCGCTGATCTCGCCGGTTTTGCTTACGACGAAACTGACGTGTACCGTACCATCTATTCCCATACGTCGGGCCGCCGCTGGGTAGACCATGTTTCGTTGAATGAAAAGCATCATCGCCTCATAACCGCCAGCGAATTCTGGTTGTTGTTCGACGACTGTAAATATTTCATTGCTTTCCTCGATAATTTCCGGCGCGGGCTCGTCGAACACAACATCTGTTACACCCTCGACGGCAACCGCTGCAACCTCATTCTGCTTGATCTCCTCAATGGTAGGAACCTCTTCTACGACCGTTTCCTTAACCACTTTGGGTGGAACGAATTTTACAACCTGTTTGAGTTTTGGTAACTGCACCTGCGGCGGAGGCGGTTTGGGTTTGTCAATCGGAGGCGGTGCTGTCAACTCCGAATAAACCATTTTTCGCGGCGGCGGCTGAACGACCGGTTCGTCGCTGGAAAACAACTTCACGATTGCGGGCGACAGAATAATCAGCACAACAAGAATGGTGGTGATAACCAACCCAATCCCGACATTTCTGATGTACGTTTTGCGGAGGACATATGCACCATAGTCCCTATTGCGGTTCTGAAAAACGATGTCGTCAAAGCTGACCGACTCCTCTTCCGTTTTGTGTACCCGCAAGGCCTCCTCCAGTCCATGACCTACGTCAATCGCCGATGCCCCACCAAAATCGCGTTTATTCATGTTTTCGACTTCTGTCGGTTTTGTTTACGTATTTCCAGAACCCAGGGTTGCTGGATCACGCAAGCCGGGCATCAGACTTTTTTGAGAACGAGGTCAAATTGCACGTCGAGGTTGTCTTTGACCTTGATCAGGCCATTAAGGCGTTGGGGGGCGACGAGGTTAAAATCACTGAAATGGACGCGGTGGGTACCGTGCAGCAGGATCGTGTCACCATCTTTAAGCTCTACCCGGTAACCGATCGTAAAGCAGCGCGTGACTCCTGCGAGCGTAATATCTGCAACTCCATAAATGAAGGAGTGGTTGACCAACGACGTGTTTTTTAGTGATCGGAAACGAATTTCCAGGTGGGGAAATTGTTCCGACTTTAGGGTCTTCCTGAAATCCTTCGATATCTGGGCACCGCCGCAATCGAAATCCACAACCGGGATGACCATTCGGTTGCTGGCAAATTGTATTTCACATGCCACGTAATTCCTTACAAAGTGGAGGGTGTCCCTTCCGGCGTAATATTCGGTCTTACAGGTGAAATTGTTGATGTTCGTGGAGCCATGGATAGCGAGCACACTGGTTCGGTCGATAAGCCATCGGCCACCTTCGGAGAAACTGCTCGCCAGCAACAGGATGCTAAAGAATGCAATGGTCCGCGTCATAGAGGATAGCCCGGGAGGGCTCCCGGGCTATTTTTGAGATGATACAAGATATCAGAAACCGATAACCGCTTCGAGCACGACACCGTTGAAGGCTGCGCCGGCAAAACGGCCCGTCCAGGCTTCGCCAATGTATTCCTGGTCAACATACTCAACCTTCGTGAGGATGTTTCTGGTCAGAAACCATCCGGCCGCCAGGTTATAGCGGTCTATCCGCATGTCGCTGGATGCATCCTCGCGTTGCTTACCGCTGATCGTGTTGTAACGGCCTCCCAGATAGAACTGCTCTCTGTTTCCAAACCGGTACACAACTTCTCCGGCGAGTTGAGTGAAATCGCCCGCGGTAGTTACCACCGAACCGCCCTGGAGGATGTCTTCACTGCCATCGGCCAGTTCATACACTCCAAAGAGTTCCAGGCCTTTGTACTTGACAAACGGATTGATCTGGAAAGCGGTCAGTTTTGTGAACTTCGCATTGTACCTGCCATCGAAATCAGCATACTGCGCCACGCCATCGGCATCGGGAACAGTCCGGAGAACGTGGTAGTATCGGGAACCGGCGCGGTCGCCACCGTACAGGTTCGAGCCAGTGGATGTTCCCTGGTTAGTATAGACAGAGCCGGTCAAACGGATGCGCAAATCCGGGTTGATCTGATTGTCATAACCCAGCTTTCCATAGAGGGAGGGTTTATTATCTGTTGTCGGAGTTTTGATTACGCTTTGGTTCAATTTTCCGTTGGAAATTCCAAGCACGGCCAGGAAGCTGCTCTTCTGGATATTCACTTCTCCAAATGCTTCGGTCGCGAATGCGTCCATGATGAAGTTTTCAACAAACGGGTTGTACAGGGCCTGGGCGTTATCGCTTCTGCGGAAATGGGTGTCGCCGTAGTTGATTTCATCGAGACCAATGCGGATGGACGTGTACTTCATGACATTCTCGAGGAAGCCGGGCTTGACAAAATCGAGCTTGTCGATCTGCATATGACCACCCTTGATCCACGCTTCATTGTGGTGACGGGCAGACATGTACATTCTCATGTGCATCCTGACTCCGTCGGCCAGTTGTGCGTCGATATTGAAGTTCGCCGTGGGCAGGTTGAAGTCGGTTCCAAGCTCGGCAAGATTGCCTTCGTTGTTTTGCTGACTCAGTCCCTGGAACTGCATGGCGAAACCACCGCCGATGCGGACCCTCACGTCGTCGAAGGTTAAAGAGTCAGCCTTTGACGTTTCGAAGATATTAATTCCCCGTTGGTCCGGGAGGCGGTAATACTGTATCGAATTTCTTTGCGCAATAGCACCATGCGCGATAATCACGAGTAGCACGATACTCATGAGTCGAATTTGCATTGAACGTAACATAGTCGTGTAGTTTAAAGAGTTTTGAATTTTTTTTGGTTAACTGTTATAGTGTCGTTTTTGAATTGCTGACGATCACGTCGAACTGAACGGTGACCTCCTCCCCGACTCGCACCGTCCCCATCATGGCCGTTGGAGGCTCCATTTTGAAGTCGGTCATGTTCAACTTATGGGAGCCGCTGACCTGCAGATCGCCGTTTTCGAGTACCTTCCACGCCGCCTTCACTTCAACAGGCCTGGTGACACCAGCCATTGAAAGCGTTCCAGTCATCTCGATTACCTTGGCAGCGATCCTGGTGCCTGTAATCGTGAACGTGATGGAGGGATTTTTTTCGGAGTCGAAAGCCTCATAGGTCTTGCTGTCCATCATTTTTCCTTTGGGGCTTTTAAGAGAAGTGACAGGGATACGGACCGCAACATTGTTAAGACTTAAAAGAACATTCTTGTCGACCGTATAACTGCCCTTGATATCGGCTTTCTCTACTTTCGATTCCCAGTCATGCAGTGACGAGGTCCCTTGCACCGTAATCGTGTAGCTTTTAACGACGAGGGATTGGCCGTCGACCATGATCGGGCTAACCAGGATGCTGGCCGCGATCATCAGGATTTGCATTGGTTTCATGACTTCTTCTGCGTTTGATTTATGGCCCTAAGGTATAGGGCGTGCTGACGGTGGATGATGATAAACGGTGGCCGGTGGGGTGATTTACGTCATACGGGAGCGATGACGTTTGCCAGTAGTCAGAGGCACTCGGACATTGAAATAAAAAGGGCCCTCTCGGGCCCTTTCTAATCACATCCGCCCCAGGGGGCGGATTACCTTAAACGTGATGGCTTTCTCAGGACAGTTTCAATAAGGTAGATCGCGATCATCACGATGCTGAACACCAAAAGCACATCCGCCGACGGTCCAATGATGCGGCCACCCATGTAGAGTGCCATGATCAAAATGGCGACGATCAATCGGACGATCCTGTCGGCTGTTTCGAGATTGCGCTCCATGCTCTTTTTAGTTATTCGTTTCTGCAACCGGTCTCGTAACCGTCTCGTCCGCCGAAACAATGATCAGAGGCGTGCTGCTTTCGGTCATGAACTGAACGAAACCACTCGATTTATAATCGTCAAGGTTTTTCATCTGGTGTTCTGAGATGACGACACTACCCGCCACACCGCGTCGGATATACGACATAATCCGATCGACGGTAAAACCGATCTCCACCTGGAACTCATAGGAAATGCCTCGATTGGCAAGCACACTTTTCTCCAGGATCCTGAAGCGCTCCAAAGCCATTGCTTCGGTCGCCACTCTAAGCTTCGCAATATCATTGGTGCCGTTTCGGTCGATCAGTCTATATACAAACAGCACGATCACATGGCCACCGCCGGCCTGGGCCATGTCAGAAGCTATTTTGAGCGTCTTTTCAGAGGAGTCCGACAACTCGATTACACACAGAATGGGTTTCATGAGACAAAGCTAACCCTGACCCGGGCGGGTCTGGCAGGACTTGGATCAAGCAAAATCCTGATTTATCTCACCCTTTCCCGGCCGATTGATACCAAAAAGTCCGGTGGGTGCTCACACGAGTTTGAGCTGAAAGCCGTTCAACTCCCGGCTGATCACTTCATCGATCTCGCTGAAGAAAGGAGCAGCGCCCAGGTGGGTGACGTCGTTTTTCAATACGTGCTGAAGGACTTCATCATACCGCTCCAGGTCGAGGGGAGAGTTCCTGATGGCGTAAAGCCGCTCCCGCAGCACCTCCAATTGCCTGGAGTCGGGCTTGCGCGAAAATTTGTAGTCAATGTAGGTGCTGAGGTCGGTTACAAGTCGTGAAATGAGCATACTGCGCTGATCATGAAGTATTTCCCTCAATTTGAGCACGACCGTGGCCTCATTGGAATCGTCCATACGGCGGATTCCGTCGGTGGTTCTGATTATTTTCATACTAATAATTTTAGTAATACTAATATAATGTATTACTAATACTATTAGTACATAGTTTTCGGTTTTTGGAAGAAAATTTAATGGAGTGGTGTTGTTGGCGTTCTTCACCGCCGACACCATTCCATTACCCTATTCCCACTTTCTTAAATTACTTTCTCAGGGTAAAAATGAAGTTTCCGCCTTCGTCACCTACATTTTGGATTTCCCCGTAGAGGGGACGGGTGTCCGAGTTATTTCGCATCGAAAGGCGAACCTCGTCGAATAAGTCTTCGGACGGCAGGTAGAGGTTGTTATTCTCCTGTAGCGTTTTCAGCAGGTATTTCATGAAGACGCTCTTATCCGGGACGGTGGTAAGCGAGCCGCTAGTCATTGCCTTCCGGCTGGCGCGTTTCATCATGTTGGCGATATCGGGAGAAGCATTATTGAATGGGGCACGCGTCTTAAAAATCCCTCCGCTGAAGCATGCATCGGCTATCAACAGGGTGTGTTTCGAATTGATCGCGCCAATGTTCTCCACCAGCGTGCTGTTCCGGAACCAACGGGCGTGATTCTCCTTTCGTGCGTCGGACGGAAGCCAGTACCCGATGTTGGTTGCTTCATCAAAGTAGCCATGCCCTGCATAGAAGATCAGCAGCAGGTCCGTCGGCTTGATCTTCTTGGTCAATTCCTCAAAGGCCACGTGTAATTGCTCAAAGGTCGGGTTTCTCAGGACGTTAACATTTTCATTTTCGAACGTGTATTTGGTCGTCAGCAAATCCTTCAGGGCCGTCGCATCTTTCATGGGTTCACTCAGCGGAGTGATCGCGGGGTCCTGATACTCTTCCACGGCGATGAGGAGTGCGTAGTAATTGTGTTCTACAGTTGGATTCGTCGTGACGACTTGCTTCGGCTTCAAATCGATCTTGACGGGATTGCTGACCGCCTCAACCTGGGCATAGCCCGTTCCGATCGAAACGATGAACGCAAGGGCGAGAACGTTGATGGCTTTCATATTGCTGATATATTAGTGGAATAGCACTTTGATAGTTTCGGTCCGGCTGCCGATCTGCATCCTCACAAGAAATAATCCCGACAAGTTACCGGGTTGCCACGATACTTCATACTCTCCGGGTGGCAATGTGGCATTCACCATTTCACCCACTTCGATGCCATTGCTATTATGAACGCGGATGGTCACCGCCTCGTTTTCACTGTTTTCGGGTATCCGGAAAGGAACGGTCACCTGATTCGTCGCCGGGTTTGGATACGCCTTGCCCAGCCAGGGTAACTGGCCGTCAAGCGACTTTCTGATGTATTCGCGAGAGCCAAATAGAATTTGGAGCCTTTCGCTCAGGCGCGGGGCCGTATAGGTAGTGTATTCTCGCATATTCACGGCCTCCCCGGTGGCGGGATCAAACAACATAAGACTCTTATCGTTGTCTCCAAAATATTGGTTATCCCACGAGATTCGAATGTCGCCATGATTAGAAGAACGGGCGAGGTCGAACTCCCAGGTGAACCCGTCCGCGGTGGGGACGACGTCGCGGTTAAATGATGCGTGCAGTTCGGGGTGGGAGAACCGCATCTCGAACAGGTCAAGCCCCTCCGGCAGTGGCACGCTCACTTCGTCGAATCGGTCTTTTCCCTGCAACCTGGCCTCCGGGTGCATGCCAATCCCGCCAAGGTGATTACTCAATCCATTGCTTTCAAGTACCAGCCTCACGTTCCAATGGTCGGCATCCAACGGTTGATCTTCATCCATCGACTCGCGTTTCCGGCCGCCGAGACTTTGATTTCGCAAAGCTGGAATTTGCAACGTGAAAGGTTCATCGGCGAAGACAAATCCTCCTCGGTAGCGGGGGAGCACGTCAATGACCTCAAGGCTGCCTGCGGCAAAACCTTTCAGGGGTCCTACGCCTTCAGGGTTACCGCTCTTTTCCATCACATCATCCCACGAAATGCTGAAGTTGAAAGGATTGCCGATCAGATTCCATCCAGCGACAAGGTTAATAGCAAAGGCGTCATTGTTGTTGACGGGGACTGCCGAGCCAGGTCCCGGGTTAATCGTCACACTATTACGGGCGATTAACCAATAGCCCTTACCCGGGACTATCGTGCTGAATGCAGGGTACTCCCTGGTTCCTGCAGAATAGTCAAACAATCGCCACAGCTTGATGTTGTAGGGAGTGAGTGCTGAAAATACTGCCGTAACATTCGCGTTGTCGAGTTGCAATGGAACGGCAATGATCTGGTAGTTCTCCACCTTATCGCCGAAACTCAGGTTAGGGAATGCTAATTCTTCCGAAGCAGTGGGGTAATCGACAAACGCTTTTGTCACATCTCCCGGTATCACATTGTCGCTATCGTCGATAAGTTCAAAGTGGTATTCAAAACCGATCGGATCATCGAGTTGTGTTCCGGATAAAGAGGTTTCGAAAAGATTGCCATTCGGTGTCACGGGCAAACTCTGTACGGCTTCGTTGGAAATACCCCTGACTTTCAAAGACGCGCTCTTAACGTTAGCGGCATTGTCAACCGTAAGACTAACAGTCAAAGTTCCACCATCGTCGTACAACTGGGGGTAACTGGTGCCTGTGATACCAGGCACGACGACAAAGTCACCAGTACTTTCGCCTGTAAGTCCATCCACTGTCACAGTGATCTTTCCGGTTGTTGCCCCCGTGGGCACATTGACAGTCAGACTTTCCGTCGTGCCCGTAATCGCCGTGGCAGTTACACCGTTGAACTTAACCGTATTATTGGCGGCAACAAGATCGAAGTTTTCTCCGGTTATTGTGACTTCGTCGCCAACCGGCGCTCTTAAAGGAGAGAACTCAGTAACTTTCGGCTCATAGGTGACCGTAAAGTCCGTCTCGCTCACGGCCGTGAGAGTTCCCACTTTAACTGTGATGCGACCGGTAGTTGCTCCCTCCGGGACAGATGTTACAATCTCCGTCTCCGTGTTACTGACGACGGTCGCTTCAATATTATTGAATTTAACTATAGGGTCTGTGCTGAAATTCTCACCCGTGATCGTCACCTCGGTACCTACGCCGCCCTGGTGCGGTGAAAACTCATCGATGACAGGCGTGGGCTGCGTCGGGTCGGTGACGTCAAAATTCGTGGATGAAGAAATGTTGTAACCATTCACTTCAACGGTGATTGGCCCATCCGTTGCCGAACCCGGAACGACGGTGACGATTGTGTTGTCATTGCTTGAAGTGATGACAGCGTCAACAGTGTTGAATTTCACAGTCAGGTCATCGCCCGCAAAATGCTGACCGGAGATCGTGACCTCGGTGCCTGGGGGTCCCTCGCTCGGATTGAAGTCGTCAATCACTGGTGGAAAAGTGACGATAAAATCGTCTGCACTGGTGGCAATCATTCCATCAACGTCGACCGCTATCGGACCAGTCGTGGCGCCGGAGGGAACTTCGGCGATAATTTGAGTGTCGTCATTGTCAATGATCGTTGCCTGGGTGCCGTTGAATTTGACGACCACTGCGTCGCCCAGCAAATGCTGACCGGTGATGGTAACCTGCGTTCCGACAGGACCTTCAGTCGGAGAAAAATTGTCGATAACAGGAGCGTCGACGGATGTAACAGTGAACTCCGAGGTGCTGGTTGCCGTCTGGCCATTGACTGCTACCGAAATTGGCCCCGTCACCGCGTTGGCGGGAACCGATGTTATGATTGTGTTATCGTCACTCGACGAGATTTCGGCGATTACGTTGTTAGAAAACTTAACTACCAGGCCCGTACCTGAGAAGTTCTCGCCCAGGATAGTAACCTCAGTGCCTACTGGACCCTGGGCCGGCGTAAAATTATCGATAACCGGCGACTGTGCCGGCGCGTTGCTGGTGGCATGCCGGGTACCGCCATAAGCCCCCATGTTGATGCGCGCGCCATTGTCCTGCGGCTCATCCCCCACCGGATCAGCTGGGTCGCCGCGATCGATAGCCGGAGATCCGGTCTGAAGGCGAAAATCATCTCCGCCAGCATCGACGTACATCGGGTTGAGACTGATGTCTCCTATACCGGGTGAGTTGAACGCTCCTCCGCCATAGTTGAAACTGTTTCCCTGAATATCATTGTAAGAATGAACCCCGGTTGCGGCACTGTTGTTGAGTCCGACATTCGAGTTGCCGGTGACAATATTATTCTTGAACACGGCTCCTGCTGAAGTGCCCCCGAAAAGAAGGACTCCCCTGATGTTGCCGTGGATGACATTGTTTTTGATCACTGCATTGCCAGAGACGTTCAAGCCATAATCGGTGCCCTGCGTGCACCGAACGATGATGTTGTGCGTGACGATGGATGAAGACGAGATGTCCAACCCTGTTGCTGCAATGTCATCTCCATCAAAGAAAAACCCATCGATTGTACAGCCATAGTCATCATTCAGGATGACCGTGCTGACCGCCCTGACAGTTGTCCTGTGTCCGATCAGGTCCCGGTCTGCATCAGCAAAAGTGCCGGAATATCCTCCGAACATCGCGATCTTCGACTGCGGTATCAGTCCCTCTGAATAAATCCCACCAGCGACCTTAATCACATCCCCGGCGTTCGCTGAACTGAGCGCGGTCTGGATGTTTCTCAACGGCGACCCCGAAGATCCATCGTTAGCATCATTTCCTGACGCAGAAACATGCCAGGTCTTTCGAAGTTGTACCGGGTTATCCGTTGATGTCGAAAGCAGGTAATTTTCTCTTCCTCCCGAACCGTTGAATTCATACAGTCGAAAATGATACGGTCCCTGGGTGAGGCCAGTGACAGTAATCGGTCCCTCGCCCATGCCCACGACAAAGTTTCCGGTGCCCAATTCACTGCCTTGTCCAAAGGCGTTGTTGCTTGTATAGGAAACGAGGTCCTCGGGATCTGTATCGACAGGTGAGCCCTGTTTGGCGATCAGCAGGCGGTTGGAGCCATTGCCTTTTGTAAAATTCAGCGTGATCGATGAAGGGCCAACGCTTGTAGCCACGATCGCGGAGCTCTGTACCGTAGGTTCGGCCCACTCGCCACTGAGTGTAATGTTGTTGCGGGTTAGCGTCAGGTCCGGCGCCGAAGGATTGGTGATCGTGCAGTAGTATATGCCTTCATCATCTTCGGAAAATGCAGTTATCTCGTAGCTGGATGATGTGGCACCGCTGATCGGGTCTCCATCCTTAAACCATTGGTACACGTTGCTGGGGTATTGATCGGAGACTGTTAGGGTGTAGGGATCGCCAAAGAATACCGTCGATGATATTTCTTCGTCAGTTTTGCTTTGAGGAGCATAGATATAGGTAGCTATTCCAATGTTGGGAACAATATCTTCAAACGTGAAGTAATTCTCTGGAATTTCCAAAACTGCCAGCGCACTCATCACGGTCACGTCAGGAAAATCGGTTAGCTCATTATTGTTTAGGTACAACTTATTGAGTGAGGTGAGGTTGTTTATTTCTGGCGGGACTGCACCACTCAACTGGTTGTTGTCCAAATACAGATGCGTTAGTGAAGTCGGGTTGCCAATTTCAGCAGGAATTTCACCACTCAGCTGATTGTTGCTCAAATCTAGAGACGTGAGTGAAGTCAGATTGCCAATTTCAGCAGGAATTACACCACTCAGCTGATTGTCGCGCAAACTTAGATCCGTGAGGGAAGTCAGATTGCCAATTTCAGCAGGAATTTCACCACCCAGCTGATTGTAGCGCAAAATTAGATCCGTGAGGGAAGTCAGATTGCCAATTTCAGCAGGAATTTCACCACTCAGCTGATTG
>CAZLWX010000036.1:13029-32676 GCA_964563295.1 uncultured Roseivirgaceae bacterium
GTACCATTGATAAACGTTGCCAGGGTATTGATCGGAAACGGTCAGGGTGTAGGGGGCACCATAAAATACTGTGGTGGCGATTTCTTCGTCAGTCTTGCTTTGGGGGGAATAACCGAAGTTTGCGACACCTGCATTGGGCACGATATCTTCGAAAGTGAATTGGTTGTTGAAAATAGCCAAATAGGTGAGAGCGCTTTGGCCGGAAAGGTCGGGAAGATCGGTCAACTGGTTATCCTGCACGCTCAAATCAACAAGTGTCGTGATGCCGCCTATTTCTGTCGGAACGGCACCACTCAGCTGGTTTATGCCTAACTCCAGGTACTCAAGCGACGATAGATTACCAATCTCTGCCGGAATCGCTCCACTCAACTGGTTGTCAGCCAAATACAGATTAGTAAGCGATGTCAGGTTGCTAATTTCGACAGGGATTTCACCGCTGAATGCATTGCTGGTTAAGAATAAACCCTGTAGAGCAGTCAGGTTACCAATTTCGGACGGCATTGCACCACTCAAGTTGTTTCTGGATAAATTCAAGAAAGCAAGAGCAGGCAGGTCGCATAGTTCAGAAGGAATAGAGCCGTCCAACTGGTTGCTGTCGAAATTCAAATAAGCAAGCAAATCCAGGTTGCCTATTTCAGGAGGAATGGGACCGCTCAACTCGTTGTTCATCAAACTAAAATTCTGTAATGCATCGAGGTCACCAATTTCTGCTGGGATCGTGCCGATCAGATGATTGTTGTCAAGGAACAGATCCCGTACCCTTCCACCGCTATTCACCGTCACTCCAAACCAATTCTCCAAAGGTTCTGCGCTGCCCCAATTCGTATTGTTGGTCCAATTAGGCCCGTCGGTCGCGTTGTACAACGCCATCAGCGCATCGCGGTCGGACAACGTCGTTTGAGATGCCGGATTTCCTGTTGCGGAAGAAGTCAGGTAGTTATTGCTTCCAGCTGCACCATTTGATTCGTAGACACGAAAATGATACTCCGTTCCCTGGGATAGGCCCGTTACTGTCACCGGACCTGAACCAGCGCCCACCACGAAGTTCCCCGTTCCAATTTCAGAGCCAGCGCCAAAGGTGTTAGATAGTATGTATTTGACTCCATCAACAGGGTCCGAATCTACCGCGAATCCCTCTTTGGCCAAAACGACACGATCTGATCCGTCGCCATCGGTGAAATTTAACGTGATTGAGGTCGCGGACACTTGAAGAAAAGAGATTCCTGATGCCTGTGTTGTTGGTCCGTTGGCAAGAGTCGTAATTGAAACCGGGTTACCCGAACCGGTAGACGTCAAAAAGTTCGCAAGCGATGTAGCGGTCGAAGTCGCCGTGTTGTCATTGAATGTAAACGCCTGAATAAAGTATTCAGTCTCGGGCTGGAGGGATGTGACAGTCCATTGAGTCACGTCCGATTCGCTGACGGCAACAACATAATTATTATTTCCGAGGTCGGAACCACTGCCGAAGCTCGTGCTGCCCGTGTAGCTCGTGAAGTCCGCCGGCACCTCCTGAACAGGAGCTCCTTCGCTCATCACGACCATGTGGTGACTGCCGTCGCCCGGGGTCAATGAGAACTGAATTGAGCTTGAGGTCCTGGCAATTGCCGTAATGTCGGTGACCTGGACAGTGGGTTCATCAAAGGCTGTGGTGGAATTTCCCTGCAGTGGAGAGACCGTCAAATAATTAATAGAGCCACCGCTGCCCCCGTCGTAGAAAGAGTACACCGCATAATAGTAGTCTGTCCCCGGAGTTAAGCCTATATCCTGAAAACTTGTCCCCGGACCATAGTGAACAACAGTACTGCTGCCAATAGTATTTCCGACAGAATAGGAACTCCCGTCTAAGGGCAGATCTGTTGGAGCCGAGCCCTCGTTGCGGAGAACAATATAATGGGGAGTTCCATATGAACTGACAGCATCGACAAAGCTTGCGTCAATTGAGGTGAGCGAAATATTATCAAACGACAATCCAGACGGCTGGGCCGTGGGCTCTTGCAATTTAGTCGCATCTGACCAGTTCTGAGTGACCCTTATCGCGTCGATCAGGAACTCGCCAAAACCTGATTCAGAAAGATTTAAACCGTTGATGTTCGTGGGAGACGATCCTGCCCAGCTGACTGTGAGATCCGTCCCAGGTTCGGAGCCACCGAGATGAGGGTTGATGAACAGGTCGATACCGCTATTGCGCGCTTTTATCACGACATGGTAAGTTTCCCCATAATTGTAAAGAGTCGAGGAAAAATTAATAGAGTTACCATCCAATCCGAACTGAAATTCGCCGCCGGAAGACTTGATGACAAGGCCGTTTCTTTCATTTGTCATGCCCCCACCATTGTTAGCGAAGTTCAAAATGTCTGAGATTCCAGCTCCGCAGGTATTGGACCCCGAGCCGCTCGTTGCACTCTGTACCTGTATGAGAAAGCTGACATACATGGGAAGTGAACCGGAAAAATTTTGTTTGGCAGTGCCATCAACGCCGGATGAAAATTCCGCGGCTTCGCCAATACCGAAACCGGCCAATCCAACCCTGCCCAGCCCAGTACTGCTGTACACAATACCGCTCTCACCACCGCCGCACTGCTCGGTCCATCCCGAGTTACTTATCGATGTACCGGCCGTTCCGGCAAAGTCTTCCTCTAATTTGAATTGGGCTGTGGCTGATAGCGACAAACAAAAGCAAAGAATGAACGGGACAATGACTTTACTTGTCACGAGAGTTATTGACGGTCCGAACCTGGCTGACGAGTGCATTCCTTCCGACTGAATTTCTTAATCTGGATCAATTGGCCCGGGCAGGTCTTCCAATCCCGCTGGAGGTGGTGAAGGTCCGTCTGGCAATAGCAGATAGACTCCCGCACCCACGACGACGGGTAACAACTTCACCAGCATCGAAACCCTGGGCTTGACGATAAACGCTTGAGTGGTCGTCTCGTCACCGATTTTATTAGGGTTGGCAATGCGAAGTGAATAACCCTCATCGGTTTTCAATTTCTTTGGGATCAGCCAACGGTATTCATGTGCGTTGACAATATTTTCAGCGACGCGTTCCTGCAATTGTCCATCCTTCAACAATTCGATCGTAACCTGATCGGTAGGAGTGCCTCCAATCCAGGAGACAACCATTGTGGTCCCGCGCTTGACAACTGTTTTTTCAAGGGGCTTCAGACTTAGTTTGGCGGCATCGGGAAGGGTCACGCGGATTTTGAAGGTGATCTCCTGGTCGAAGTCCGGAGGCAGGACGTCTTTCGCAAACCAGACCACCTTCCTATCCCTTCCGGGAGCAACTTCGTCACCCACATCACCGGTGAGCAAGGTCAACGGGTGGGTAAAATTATCCTGAGAGCTGTAAAAGGCAACCTTGAATTTCTGACTGGCATCCGCATAGTTCAAATCATAGGTGATCTGAACACGCTCGCCGTCGAAGGCGGCCCGGACATTTTGAACAGTCTGCGCGCATGCCGCCGTCGTAACAAGGGAGCACACGATTGCCAGGATGGGGTTCCGGACCATTGGTAGTTTAGGGTTAATCTAAAATTAACGCCGAAATACTTACTATCCAAGCCGGTCAGGTATCCAATACAATTCCTTCGACATTCAGGACAATAAAGATGCCCCTGCATCGCCGATTACAGGGAACATTTTCGCTCGCGACCGGCCCCGAAGATCACGGCAATCATGCTTTCACGAGATCGCTAGATACCAAGCTCCACCTGGAAGATCCCCGACCAGTAGCCGCCGTTGGGAGAGTTGTCAATCATGTTGGTGCGCTCCTCACGCAACAGGTTCGCCTGGATCTTGAGCCGGTGGCCGACCAGGTAGCGCGTCACGCCAAACTGAATGTGCTCAATCCGGGGCTCTGAGAGTTCGGAAAACAACGGGTTGTCATACATCGACCTTAGTGGTGTAACCGAAGCGTAGCGCGCCGCGATCTCAAAGTTGTTCCGGAAGAGATAGCTTACCTGAGACAATAGTCCCCTTCCTACGAAGATAAATCTCGGTGTCGACGAAGCAGGATGCACGGTCACCGGGTTCGCCACGTTTCGTTCCATATACTCATTGTAAAAAGCCCACCCATTGTATTTGAGCAGTGCGTCGAACTCAATGTTCCGGATGGAACGCGGTTGATACAGATCGTTGCCTCGCTGCCCAGCTTCGCGAACAGCGTTCTCGTTGTAGCTGAAGGTCCCGGCAAGGGACACTTTTGGCGTTGGTTCCCGCTCCAGGTCACCTTCAACATAGTCGTTGCCCTCGGTAAATCGGCCGAAGGGAAGGAATTCGATACGACCCGTGTAGGCCAGCCCATTATTTGACATCACGGAATTCCGACCCTCCCCCGACGTGACCGCTCCTCTCAATATTATATAGTGTGACGTCAGGTGAGCAAAGAATCCGAAATCGCGGTCGAGATTGAAGGTCGCATTGACCAGGGATCGATCGACGAACTGCTGGTCACCAGACGAGATCACGCGCTGCCGGTTACCAGGAAGCTTGGTCTGACCAAATCCAATTAGAAGGTTTTCTGTCGGACTATAGTAGATCACTGCGTCTCGCACAACGTTTGGACTAGAATTGTTGGTCGAATTATCCGGTCCGTACCAGTCCATATCACCGCGGGAGACCGAAAGCTGGATGTAGTATGTGAGTTTCGGGTTATATACAAATCCGCCAAACTTCAGACGCAATCTCCTCACGCGAAATTCGAAGGACTCCGCTGCAAGGTCGTCGAGTCCTTTTGTGACGACGGCTGCCCTGTTCTGCATTCTGAACTGGAAGTTGAAGGAAAAAATACTATCGGATGTGACTAACCCAAAACCCTTATGTTTTCGGTGGTAGAACTCCAACCCATCATCCTGCGCGGAGGTCACGCCTGGCATCATGATGAGAGCAATAGCAATCAGGACCAATCCAAATGTCGAGTTCACGTTAGCCATATAGGTCGCATTGTTAAGTATGAAAAAATTTGATGCAAATAAAACACACACATATCAACACGCGAACTGCATTAGAATTAATTAACAGAACGATAATAGTAGAAGTCTTTTTTTAATGCAGGATTAATATGGAGGTAAATTTGAGGTTCGAATCGGAAATGCCCGGTTCCGCGTTCCAAGTTCCCCGGTTTACTAGTGAGACGGAATGCCGGCGCATTCTTAGACCCTGCAATGCTCAGCGGCTCTGCGACTCCGCGGCAGGCGTCCAGTCCTCAAATAAACTTTAGACTCGCGGGTTGGTCTGCTGTGGAAAAGTTCAATGGACAACAATAGCACGATAGCACATCAGCACACTACCTGATTAGGATTCGTTTGGTCGTCGTGGAAGCTCCGTTGCCGATGACAAGGAGATAAATACCAGCCGGCGCATCGATCGTGATATCAAAGGTTCCATTGGAAGACTTCAACAGAAAACTTTTCTCAGCGCCGCGTATGTCAAGAAGACGGATATTGTAATCGCCATTCGGAAGATTGACAGAAAAATTACCGGTCGATGGATTAGGATAGACGCCGATAGTACTATTAAGGCCCTCCTCGAGTGCCACTGGCGGATTACAAAATGTACCGCCGGGATTATTCTGGATATAGTTCTCCAACCACACCATAGCAGGACGTTTTGAACCATCCGATCGGATCAGGTAGGCGTCTGGTCTCCAGATCTGGCCCTGTCGATATCCCCAAAGTGTTATCCCATGAACGGCAGGATGTTGCCACAGTGCTGGAAATAGTACTTCGTACCGAGCCTGTTGGTCCTCATCATCAGCGATGTTGACGTCAAACTCCGAAATGTGAACAGGCAAACCGGTAGCCTGCAGCCGTGTTAGATTCTCCTGGATGGTCTGGATAGGAGTAGTCTCAAAGAAATGGCCCTGCTCCCCGATGACGTCGATGAGTTCTCGATCCTGGAGAATGTCGATCAACCTCAGGTAGTCGGTAGTTGAAGAATTGTTGTTGATGACCCCGTAGTCGTTCAGCGCCAGCCTGGCATTCGGACAATATTCTCGTGCTTTTTCAAACGTCCATACCACCCAATCCCAGCCCGTGCTGCCCGCGCCCCCTAATGCTTGCGCGTAAACAGGCGGTGCATGCAAGGGCTCGTTGACAACATCGATATAGTCCGTCTCAGGATAGCGCTCGCAGAATTGTTGTATCCACTCCTCCACTTCTTCTTTCTGTTCCGCAAGTGGTAAATCGGCGATCCAAGGGGGCTGTTGTTGGCCCCAAACCAGTGTGTGCTGTTTGAAGGGGAAGTTATTATTGCGCGCGGTGTTATAGGCAACATCGAGACCTGTCCAGGACATCACATCACGCGCCGCCTCAACTGAACCCCACTTGCCGCCATTTTCCGGCGTCACCTGGTTCCAGTAGGTGCTGAAATCCGATGGCACCGCTCCTGCGACGATATTTCCCAGGAATTTACACTTGTCTTCCGCGAGCTGCGCGGTGGCGATCGCTGGAAACAACACAACAAAACAAATGGTCAGGCGCGCAAAAATCCCGGGCATTCTCATGCTAGTCAATAATGCAAAAAATATTCAAAAGATCAACCGGACTCGGTTGTCCGGTTCACCGAAGAGTTGAAGCCCATCGAATGACTAAAGTCAATTCTTCAGCTACTTGACGTCATCCACATAGAAAACTGAGGTGAACAGCCCTCATTGCCATTCAACTTGTTCGTTATTTCTATTTTTAGCTACTTATACGTTATAATTAAGCATGCAACCGATTCAAAAGAATAGTGTGTTTCACAAGGTCAGTCACAGCATAAAAAGTATCAGGTTGATCCGCACCGGGTTGGCCCTGGTCTTTTGCGTGGTCATCATCATCCCTTCAGTGCGATCTCAGGATGTGTCTGACAGCCGTGGCTTGAAGGACTACTATGCTGACTATTTTCCGGTAGGCGCCTCCCTTGCCCCGCGGAATATCCGCGGCGATGAAGAAAATCTGGTGTTGAAACATTTCAATAGCATCACCGCGGAGAATGTTATGAAGGTTATCAATATTCACCCGCACGAGGCGCGATACGACTGGCGAGATGCCGACAAGCTTGCCGAGTTCGCTGTCAAAAATAACCTGCTGATGCGTGGGCATACTCTTGTCTGGCACCGCCAGGTTCCCACCTGGATTTTTACCGACGAAGACGACAACATGGTGTCCTGTGAAGTACTGCTGGACCGCATGCGCGAGCATATTACCGATGTCGTCAGCCGGTACAAAGGGAAGATCTACGCATGGGATGTCGTCAATGAAGCTGTTGCCGATAGCGGCCCTGAACTCGTTCGCGACTCGCCCTGGTCATCCATTTGTGGTGAAGATTTCATCGCCCGGGCTTTTGAGTATGCCCATGCCGCCGATCCCGATGCCCTCCTTTTTTATAATGATTACAACACCACCGATCCGACGAAGCGCGAAAAGATCTATACGCTGGTCAAAAGCCTCCGCGAAAAAGGCGTGCCTGTTCATGGGATCGGTATGCAAGGCCACTGGTCGATTTACGGCCCCGGCGAGCAAGAGATACATGAAACGATCACCAGATTCGCGTCCCTCGGCGTCGTCATACATATTACGGAACTGGATGTATCGGTCTATCCTCCGGAAAACGGCCGTCGTGAAAGACGGCCCGAAGAATCAGTAATTTTTACTCCTGAAATGGAGGCCAGACAAGCCGATCAATACCGGATGTTCTTCAAAGTCTTCCGCGAGCACAAGGATGTAGTGAGAAGCGTAACATTTTGGAACCTGTCAGACAGGCGGAGCTGGCTCGACAATTTTCCAGTGCGGGGGAGAAAGAATTACCCCTTGCTGTTCGATCAAGAGCTTAAACCGAAAAAGGCCTATTGGGAGGTGATCAGGTTCTAGCGCAGCGTGCAACCCTGTTGTCGCTGCACCTGGCATTACTTCAGCACAAATTTGCCTGTGGCCGCCGGCGCCGCTCCCAACGCGACACTGCGCGTTCCCGGAAGGGATCCACCTAACGAAACGGTGAACTCGCCCCGGTCGAGAACACGTTCGCCCTGTTCGTTTACAATCTCCATCATCGCAGGCGAAATCGTGAACCGCACCACGGTCGAGCCCCCCGGCTTCAGCGACACGCGTTTCACTCCCTTCAAATCGAATAGGGGACCCGATCCGGCTTTGGTCAGGTAAAATTGTACAACCTCATCCGCCTCAACCTCGCCGACATTCTTAACCGTTACCTCGACGTCAACTGACTCCCCCCTTTTGGCCGTACCCTTTGAGACCCGCAAGTCGGAATAGTTAAACTTGCCGTAAGAAAGCCCAAACCCGAAAGGATACATCGGCTCCTCCTGCATGTACTTGTACGTTCTCCCCTTCATGGAATAATCTTCGTACGGCGGCAACTGATCGAGTGACCGAGGAAATGTTATGGGGAGTCTTCCCGATGGCGATATTTTACCGAACACGATGTCGGCCACGGCTGTTCCTCCCTCTTCTCCCGAATACCAAACAAGAAGCACGGCGTCGGCGAGTTCATGGACTTCTGCGAGGTTCATCGGACTGCCTCCTGTGATGATGGCGACAATGGGTTTGTTGTTGCCATTGCGAATCTTCCGGAGGAACTCGATCTGGTTAGCGGGGAGATTGTAGTCCAGCCGATCGCCGTAGTGAGGTGAAGCAATGGATTCTCCCTCCTCCCCTTCGAGTTCTCCCGTGAGACCCATCACGACAAACGCAACATCGCACGCTTTGGCGTCTCCGGTGGTCCAGTCGATTGGATTCACGTTGGGTCTGTCAATCTGTATCCCTGGCTTATACTGCAATTGACTACCCGGTGCAATCGCCGCGGCGATCCCCTCGAGGTAGGTGACCATATCGGGATTGACTCCGTAGTAATTCCCCATCAGGGCGTAGACATTTTCCGCGCTGGGCCCGGTTATAAAATATTTCGCGAGATCATTCCTAAGCGGAAGGACCCCATTGTTCTTAAGCATTACAATCGACTTGTGCGCGGCTTCGCGCGCCAGGCTGCGATGCGCACTGCTATTGATCACATCGGCTCCAATCTTGTTGTAAGGGTTGAGCTCGGCGGGATCGAACATTCCTAACCTGAATCTGGTTCTCCACAACACTGCCAGCGCGTTATCAATTTCTTTTTCGGTGATGAGCCCCTTCCGCACCGCCTCAACCAGGGCCGGAAATTCGTCACCGCAGTTAAGACTGACACCGCTCTTCACCGCCAATGCCACCGCTTCCGCCTGGGTGGGTACTGTTTTGTGTCCATTCTCTGAATACAAATCAACAAGGGCCCAGCAATCACTGACGATGTGACCGGTAAAATGCCATTGCTTCCGCAGTACATCCTTGAGCAGGAAATTGTTGGAACAACAAGGCTCACCGTTGGTGCTATTGTAGGCGCACATGACGGCTTCTACATGAGCGTCGACGAGGGCTTTGAAAGCGGGTAGGTAAGTTTCGTTCAGATCTCTGGGTGAGGCCACCGCATCAAACTCATGGCGCAGACGCTCAGGTCCACTGTGGACGGCAAAATGTTTGGCGCACGCTGCTACTTTCAGGTAGCGGGGGTTGTCACCTTGAAGGCCTCTCACGAGAGCCGTCCCGAGCCGTGATGTTAAGAACGGGTCTTCGCCATAAGTTTCTTGTCCACGGCCCCAGCGCGGATCGCGGAAAATGTTGATGTTCGGCGTCCAGAATGTCAGCCCGCTGTACTGCAGATGATAGCCTTTGGACGTCGATGCATTATAGGTGGCTCGCGCTTCGTCCGAGATGGCTGTGCCGATACGGAACACCAGGTCTTCGTCGAAGGTCGCGCCCAATCCGATCGCCTGAGGAAATACAGTGGCCACACCAGATCGCGCAACGCCGTGGAGACCTTCGTTCCACCAGTTGTATGCGGGAATATTGAGCCGCGGAATGGCGGGACTGCGGTGCATCATCTGCTGTACCTTTTCCTCGAGCGTCAGTTTGCTGATGAGATCGTCGATACGGGCTTCGAGAGGTTTGTCAACGTCGAGGTAAACGGGTGTTTGTGCTAAGCTGTTGATGACGATGAAAAGCGAAAGAAGCGTCAGGCGCGTTGAACGAATGTTTAGCATAGGATCCAAATATTCTGATTAGGTGTCTGCAAGACGATCAAGGTGACGTTGTCAGCAGAATCGATTCCCGTTAAAAATCACGAAAACAGTCAAATATTACAACCGATTGCAACATAAAATACACTGATGAAGCTTCTAACGACAAAACTTAACGCACCCCTCGTTAGTCACCACCTCATCATTCGTCAATCCCACGTGCGCAAAAAATAGCTAATTTTCGTCGATGAAAAACATTGCACGCTGGCTCTTAATCATCTCTATCCTTACTACGACTGAACTGCATGGAGAAGACGGATATCGTCTATGGCTTCGCTATGACCCGATAACCAACGATCAGCTTCGCAAACATTACCAGTCCGTCATCGGCCACTGGATTGTGACGTCGGAATCCGCCACGGCTGAAGTGATTAAGCAGGAATTGCGCATGGCCCTACCGGGATTACTGGGCCGGGATATTCCCGAGACGACACGCATCCCGCAAAAGAATGTGCTTATCATCGGCACTGCGAATGCATTGGCCGCGATTATTGCCGATCACGCTGACCGTGTTAAATCTCTGGGCAATGAGGGCTATATGATCACTTCGATCGGCGAGCGAAGAAACCGAAGGCTCATCGTCGTCGCCAACACCGACATCGGCTGCCTTTACGGCACGTTCCACCTGTTGCGATTGATACAGACAGAGCAGACGTTGGATAACGTGCACATTGAAAGCGTTCCGAAAACACGCGTGCGCATCCTAAACCATTGGGACAATCTCGACCGCTCTGTTGAACGGGGCTATGCCGGGTTCTCGTTGTGGGACTGGCATAAATTACCGGATTACGTCGATCCGCGCTACATCGATTACGCTCGCGCCAATGCCTCGATCGGTATCAACGGTGCAGTGCTGACCAATGTCAATGCCAATGCGCTCATCCTGACGCCTCAATACATCACCAAAGTGAAAGCGCTGGCGGACCTGTTCAGACCATATGGTATCAGGGTCTATCTCACCGCCCGGTTCAGCGCGCCGATAGAGATCGGACCATTGAAGACAGCGGATCCGCTCGACCCCCATGTGCGGCAATGGTGGAAAGACAAAGTAAAGGAGATCTATGACGCAATTCCGGACTTTGGCGGGTTCACGGTGAAAGCGAACTCGGAAGGCCAACCGGGACCTCAGAACTATCAACGGTCCCATGCCGAGGGTGCAAACATGCTCGCCGAAGCGCTCGCCCCATACAAGGGCATCGTTATGTGGCGCGCCTTTGTCTACGACAACAACATACCGGTCGACCGCACGAAACAGGCTTACAACGAGTTCAAGCCGCTGGATGGCCAATTCAGCAGCAATGTCATGGTTCAGGTCAAGAACGGTCCACTCGATTTCCAGCCGCGCGAACCTTTTCATCCGTTGTTCGGAGCTATGCCGAACACCCGGTTGATGATGGAATTTCAAATCACCCAGGAGTACCTCGGATTTGCGACCCATCTCGTCTACCTGGGCGCGTTGTACAAAGAAGTATTGGACGCCGATACCTACACTCATGGTGCGGGCAGCACTGTCGGAAAAATCATAGACGGCTCGCTTGAAAACCACTCGCTTTCGGGAGTGGCTGGAGTCAGCAACATCGGCACTGACCGGAACTGGTGCGGGCATCCGTTCGCACAGGCGAATTGGTACGCGTTCGGCCGATTAGCCTGGGACCACACGCTGTCCGCCACAGCCGTCGCGGGAGAATGGATACGAATGACTTTCGGCAACAATCCCACCGTCGTGGCCACGCTCACTTCCATGATGATGGCGTCGCGCGAGGCCGCTGTTCAATACATGACCCCACTGGGCCTTCATCACATTATGGGATACAGTCATCATTACGGACCTGGTCCTTGGGTCAGCGGCAAAACCCGGGTCGACTGGACATCAGTCTACTATCACAAGGCGGACTCGCTCGGCATCGGCTTCAATCGGTCTTCGTCCGGCACCAATGCCCTGGAGCAATACGCCCCCTCGGTAAGGGCGATCTACGACAATGTTGAAAACTGTCCGGAGAAATACCTCCTTTGGTTTCACCATGTCACGTGGGACTATAAAATGACTTCCGGCCGGACACTCTGGGAAGAACTTTGCTATTCCTATCACCGCGGCGCTGATACGGTGGCGTGGATGCAAGGCGAATGGAACTCCGTTCAACATTTCATCGATAAGGAACGCTACAATCACGTCAAAGACTTGCTGGCCATTCAACGCAAGGAAGCCATCTGGTGGCGGGACGCCTGTCTCGCTTATTTCCAATCATTTTCCAGGCGCGAGATTCCAGTTGACCTTGAAAAACCCGCGCATGCCCTCTCGTATTACCAGTCGTTGGAGTTTCCATTTGCGCCTGGCATCCGACCGCGGTGGTAGCTGGTCCGTCAGTTGATACTAGCCGACGACAATGCCAAATAGTTATAAATTAGCAGTCACATCGCAATACCGCCGAAAATGAAGAAAACCATTGGAGCGTTTCTCCTCGTTGCCGTTACGGCGTCCGGTTGTGACCCCACGGTGCGCATAGACGAGATCGTCGACAATCAAACCAACGAGTCAATCGAAGTGACGCTGAAGAAACAGAATCAGGAAGAAACTGTTACCATCCCTGCAGCATCAGATTATCAGGCAGGATTTGAGGAGGCCGTCAGCCAGTCCGTTGGCAGCTTTTACAGCGAACTCGATGACTCGTTAGCCACGGCAATCATCGATATCCGCAAAGCCGGAGTGATCTGCAAGAGGAATTGGCGAAAGAAAAGAAACTGGGATTACAACGAGTTCAACGAGGAAGCCGCTGAACTCCGGTTCACGGTCGTCGACGCGGACTTTTAGAACTCCATCATGATTTGAGCGCCGTGTCCAGCTGATCCGACACGAACGTTCTTTCATGTTGGGGATACCCCGCAATTCGTTCCTTACTATGAGCATTGGTCGCGGCCATTTCTTCAACTTCCTTCACGTAATACCGGTGCTCCTCAATTTTGAGCAGGTTGTCGAAAGGGCCTTTTGGGGAAATCAACTTCACAACTACCGGTGAGGTTTCGATAGCGATGAACAACAGGATGATAAACCAGTCAGCCCATTGGATGGCCGCACTCTTTTCCGTCAAACGGCTTAAGGCATCCATCCGGGCCGCGGGGCCGTTGAGGCGCGTTCTTTCCATGCTTGTCAGGTCCTCGTTCATGGCGGTCTCGCTTTCCTTTAACGCATTTTCCAAGACCTGAATACGCGCACCGTATTGCACGGTCATCTCCGCCAGTTCTTGTTGGGCCTTGTCCGCATCAGCCTTTTTTACCTTATAGATTGGACCGAGATTGCGTCTCCTACTGCCGCCAGTGCCATCGGCTTCTTCCTGGGCGATTCGAACGAGCTCGTCTCTCACCCGGCTTTTTTCAGCCAGTGCTGTCAATAAGCTGGCTCGTTCAACCTTCAGGCTATCCTGGAAGGGCAAATACCTCGATCTCACCTGGTCGTCTTGCCGGCCATACGCCTCCTGCTCCATGATCACAAGTTCGGGATCTATCTCCTTTTCAAATATCTTCAGCTCCAAAGGTTTTGCAATAACAATCGATATAATGATGGCCAGGATAATCCGGGGTGTAGCCATCGACAACTCGCGCCGAAATTTGCCCTCCTTTCGCATGCTCGAAACAATGTACCGGTCCAGATTGAAAATCATCAATCCCCAAATCAGTCCGAACAACGCCGCCGCCCACACGCGATCGAAAACAGTATACAAGGCATAGCCTGCCGCCAGGGATGCGAACAGGCCTGTAAAGAAAATGGTCGCACCCATCCCCGCATATTTGCTCGTATCGGTCGGGCATTTTTGAAGCAGGGTACCGTCGGCGCCGGAGCAGATCAGGAAGAAGGCGGTGATTTTTTTCATGGAGATTAAACGACTTCAGGTTCAGATTATTGTCGCCATGGAATTCAATATCGTGCCATCTACTCAAGCGAGGAAATGGACCTCGTTTCCCCTTGCCCCTATTGCCGAGGTGTGCAGTTCCGAACAGCAGTGTACGTTTATCTGTTAACCGGCGACTAGTTCAGATTAAAGGTTTTGAAATCTTTGGCCAGGCCGGCAGAGAGCTGGGGGTCGATGGTCACCAACTTCGCTTGTAAAACCACGAGCCTGGATTCCAGATGATGAATTCTTCTGCTCAGGTCAACGATAAACTTCTGTTGCTGTGGGGTAAGTCCTTCGAGATTCATAGCCAGGCAATTTAATCGCCTGGCCAAAACTGGTTTGTCGTCAAACGCCTATTTCATTACATGCATTGGATTCAACGGTGTACAGCCGGTTCGCTGAGTCAAAATCACGCGGCTAACGCCATTGGAGACGTATGCGCCGTCTGACTACTTCCTGAATTCCTTATTAAGTGTACAGAAAAATTCCTCCAGGGTCAGCTTATGTATCGCCAGCAACCGGCAAAGGCTCTTGATGGTAAGATTTGTCTTGCCCTTTTCCATGCGCCAGTACTGTACACGGGGCAAATCGAAGTCATATGCGAAATCTTCATGGCTGCTGTATCCTTTTTGTTTGCGTAAATCGATGAGTTTTGAACCTATCCGCTCCAGTGTCATCTTTAACGCGTCTTCTTTCACGTCGTGCATGTTTGTTTGGCCAGTGTGGAAAATTTAAAGATGTTTACTATTCATTCCTTCTGTTACTTCTTATAATGATACATCTTCTACGATAGTGCAATGGGCTGATAATCAGGCTGAGCCAGAGGCGGATGATCGTCTGTTGCTGATATCAACGCAACGGGTTTCTGCGGATTCCAGTCCATGCACCGGACGGCAAAAAGATGCGCATCTGACCGCCATTCACATAAAAAGTCGCGCCACGATGCGCCCTCAGGTCCTTCCCTGAGGCTCTGAAAGTCGGTTAGGGCAGAATGTAAAAGCATTATAACTTTACGACTTTGTTTGGCCATGATCGAAGAAAAGAGTCTGAACTTCCTGGAAGAGATTATCGACCGCGATTTACAGGAGGGCAAGTATCAAAAAATTGTCACGCGGTTTCCGCCAGAACCCAACGGGTACCTTCACCTCGGTCATGCCAAGAGCATTTGCCTCAACTTCGGCCTGACTCTCAAATTTGGGGGCCACACGAACCTGCGCTTCGACGACACCAATCCTATCACCGAAGAAACGGAGTATGTTGAGAGTATCAAAAGCGATGTACGGTGGCTGGGATTTCAATGGAAGAACGAACTCTACGCTTCCGACTACTTCGAACAACTCTATGCATTTGCAGAGAAACTGATCAAGAAAGGACTCGCCTATGTTGATGACAGCAGCAGTGACGAGATTGCTCGTCAAAAGGGGTCCCCCACACAGCCCGGGACGCCCAATGTCTACCGCGAACGTACCATTGATGAAAACCTCAGGCTGTTTGAAGAAATGCGAAAGGGGATGTACAAAGACGGAGAGAAGGTACTACGGGCGAAAATCGACATGGGCCATGTAAACATGCATATGCGGGATCCGATCCTGTATCGAATCAAGCATGCCCACCATCACCGCACGGGTGACAAATGGTGTATCTATCCAATGTACGATTTTGCCCACGGTCAAAGTGACGCCATCGAACAGGTCACCCACAGCATCTGTACGCTTGAATTCATACCGCACCACGAACTGTACGACTGGCTTATTGAAAAGCTCGAGATCTTTCCGTCGCAACAATATGAGTTTGCGCGGCTGAATCTCACCTATACGATAATGAGTAAAAGGAAGTTGTTGCAGTTGGTGACTGAAAAACACGTGTCAGGTTGGGATGATCCCCGGATGCCCACCCTTTCCGGCGTAAGAAGAAGGGGATACACGCCGGAAAGCATCCGGGATTTTTGTGAACGAATTGGCGTGGCCAGACGCGACAACCTGATCGATGTCGGGTTGCTGGAATTCTGTGTTCGCGAGCATCTCAATAAGATAGCGCAACGACGCATGGTTGTTTTTGACGCCATCCGAATTGTGCTGACCAACTACCCGGAAGGAAAAGTGGAGATGCTTCCAAGCGAGAACAACCCCGAAGACGACAGCGCCGGCGCGCGTGAGATTCCATTCAGCCGTGAGATTTACATCGAGCGCGAAGACTTCATGGAAAACCCGCCCCGGAAATATTTCCGCCTCTCCCCGGGGCAGATGGTACGGCTTAAAAACGCCTACATCATCCGATGTGATGAAGTAGTAAAGGATGCGTCGGGAAATGTTTCCGAACTTCGGTGCGCCTTTATTCCGGAGAGTCGCAGCGGATCGGATACGTCCGGCATTCACGTCAAGGGCACACTACATTGGGTGAGCGTGCCCCACGCCGTGCGCATTGAAATACGTCTTTACGACAGGTTGTTCAAGGTTGAAAATCCCGGCGAGGTGGAAGGTGATTTCAAAGATTATCTCAACCCTGACTCCTTGCAGGTCGCACAGGCGTTCGCCGAGCCCGAGCTTTTGAATGCCCACCCGAATGACCGCTTTCAATTCCTCCGAAAAGGCTATTTCTATCCGGATCCGGATTCTAAGAAGGAAAAGCTGATCTTTAATCGCACTGTCACGTTGCGCGACATGTGGGCCAAAGAACCAAAAAAGAGTTAGATCGCGCGGCTACGATGCCAGCCGGCTAATCCACGATGCCGTGATCGGTACTGGCGACTTCAGGACTACAGGGACCCGGTGGTCGTAGAGGAGCCTCTTGATTTTGCCCTCCCATGACTTTACGCTGAATCTGAACGTAACCCTGCCCTGGTAATGCGGATTTTTCTCCACAGGACCCTGATCCAGAGAAGATTCAACCATTTCGCCATACAGAGAGCCTCGATTGATAAACAGGTACAAACTCCAGAGCTTGATTTCAACGATCTGGCCCGGCTCATTCAAAAGGGCGGAATTGGTGTTGGAAGATTGTTGCATGGTGGCGGAAGGATTGGTTACTCACCAGCCTAATGAAAAAATCGTACCCGTCAGCCTCGCGGCAATTCTACCATGAAGGTGGCACCCTTGCCAGCCTCCGACTCGCACCACACTTTTCCTCCCATCAATTCAGTATACTTCTTGACAATGGAGAGTCCCAGTCCCGTGGATTGCTCCCCGTCGGTAGGCCTGGCGCTGAGCCGTTGAAATTTCTTGAATAACAATTCCAGGTCGTGCGACGTGAAACCGGGGCCGCCATCCTCCACCTTTACACGCACCTTGTCATCGAATTCGACGACACGAACGGAAACCTCTTTCCCTTTCTGCGAGAATTTGATGGCATTCGAGATCAGGTTCTCGAATATCTGTGTAAGGAACATGGGATCGCCTTTAACGCTAACGCCATTGTCGGTGTGTTCGGTCACCAGCCGGATATCCTTACGGGCCGCATGTTTCTCAAAAGAGAATATGATCTGCTGGAGCAGCGGGCCGATCTTGACATTTTCAAGGAAAATCTTCACCCGGTTCTGTTCGATCGATTCCGTATCCAGAATATTGGAAATCATTTTGTTGAGCCGTTCGGAGGCGCTGATAATATTCTGGATGATCGCCTTCTGATCGTCAGGCAGTGACGGGTTTGAAAGCAGAAACACCTGCGCCAGCCCCTGCACATGACTGATCGGTGTGCGCATGTCATGAGCCAGAATATTGATCAGGTTGTTCTTCTCCTCATCCAGGTGAACGAGTTGCTGATTCCTTCTTTCCAACTGCTCATTTTGCACTGCGATACTTTTTCGCTGTTGCTCAATCTCGTGTTTTTGCTGGTTCCTTTTCCTGTAAAGGACTGCAATGATCACCAGCGAAATAAAGATCGTGGCCGCCAATGCTATAAAGAAGTTCCTGGTCCGGGTTTCTTTCTGAATCTGCTCTGACTTGCCCAGCAGATCCTTGTATTGAATTTCCTTTTCCTTGGTCAGCAAGACAACCATGTCGTTCGACTGAATGGCCAGGCTCTCAATAAAATGGTACAGCCCGATATCGAGATAGTGTCCGATGATTTTTTCAAATTGGGCAGCAAACGCATCGTCGAGGAAATAATTCGAGACAGGTTCTGCCCAGTCGCTGTTCAGGGGGTAAGCAAAGGCATAACCCTTCCTTTTCACAGGGAAAAGATTTTGACGGTTTACATTGATGGACGGGTTGTCGTTGAACATCATCATGTACACCGGCAGGTCAATAAAGCCAAACGCGCTGTCGTGCTGCTCAACCGCCCGGAGAATATTATCACTGCTCGGAATGTATTTGATGTCGAAGTTCAGGTTGCTCTCCTGTTTAATTCTGAGAATGTCCTGTTCATAGGTTGTTTCATCGATCGTGATGGCGGTCAACTTCGAAAACAAGTCCTCAAATTCGGCTCGGTCCTGTACAATCGGGAGGCCCTTGCTGGTAATGAGCACACAGATGTCGGACATGTACGGAGGGCTAAACCCTACTTCGCGTTGTCTCTCCGGCGTTATGGAAAAAGCAGATGCACCAAAAATGCCTTTCTCTTTTTTTGTGCTGATGGTGTTATAGGTGTCCGCAAAACTCTGCGCCTCGCGCCATTCAATCGTCAGGTCGATGCCGTGATGCTGCCTGAGATATTCTTTGAAGCCTTCCATGATTTCGTACTCGATTCCGGCCATGCCGGAAGCGGTGGGATAAATAAATGGCTGAGATTCATACCAGTAGACGACAATCGTCCCCTTTCCGGCTTGCTTGACTTCTTCCCAGGAATTTGTGATAGGCAGAGGCTGGCTGTTCAGGCATAGAGGAAGCACCATGCCGAAAGAAAAAAAAGCCAAAACCCGGAAGCGATCACGCCATTCCATTGCATGCGGGGTTATCTAAAATTAAAACTAAACTTCTGTAAATGAAAGAACCAGCGGCAGGAATTCCGGGCCGCCTATCGCGTGTTGCTCCGCAACGCACGCATCGGAACGCGTGGTGTGCAAAAATGGTGATGCTACTGTTTCCGGAGCTCGAGGTCAGTCAATGTAAGGGTAAACGCGCCAGTGGTCGACCCTCCTGTTCCCTGCTTGACCACCGTTCCGCTCAATGTCATTGACTCATTGTCCCTTTCACCGCTCAAAGCAATCACGCTCTGGCTGACGAGTTTAGTGTCGACGCTCTGAGACACGGATATAATGGTGATCGATCCGTTTTCCTCGGTGTAACTGAAAACATCCTCCTTCCTAACGCCCTGGAGAGTGAGGTCGAAACTGCCGACGTCGCCGTCGAAGTAAAAGCTTCCCGCATCAGCGGCCGAGCCCATTTTTATTCCCCCTCCCCCGACCGTCAAGTCAACCAGCGTAAATTCTCCCGAAATGACCTTCCACTGCTCTCCTACATGGTTGATACCCGGATCCTTCTCGTCTTCTTTTGAGCATCCGATTGCCAAACTGGCAATGATCATCGTACAAAATAGTGTCTTCATATTATGGTATGAGATCAAATTTAGTACGAGAAAATCAACCAACCGGCTGTAAAGCGCAGCCGAAACTTACATGACCCTCACGACGGAAATTAGAGCCCTGAGTATGGTCTTGGGACACTTTTGCCCCAAATCGATGCAATAGTTAATGATGAAGGCACATTGCCTAAACCTCTTGAG